>CAZEKS010000136.1:0-6208 GCA_964512795.1 uncultured Syntrophaceae bacterium | reverse complement strand
CCAAATTGAGTAGCAATCGCCATCAAGTTTTGCCCGCCTTCGCAGAATGCGCCGTCTGGAAGGACGGGGATGAATGCGAAAAGGGTATCCACCGAAGCTTCAGCGTGGGTAGATATGCTTCGGCGGGTTTCGCCAAAGCTGTGAAGATGCCCCGTGCGGAAGCACGGGGAGCTTCACTTCTTAATGACTAAGGGTTATAATAAAAAACAGTAATTAAAAACCAAGGTTTAAAAGTAACCCCCGTTAGAAAGGGCAGGCCCTGAACCTAATATGGTACAGGGCAGGACTTTGATTCTGCCCTCAATAAGGAGCTGATCCCAGCGTGAATGATGGGGCTTTCTAATGGGGTAAATTGATGTCTATTTAGAGGAGGTTTTCAATGATTTCAACCTCGTTGACCAATGAGTTCCGTTCGATTGTAGGCAAGGAGTGGTTCCTTGACGCACCCGAGGATCTCGCGACTTACTCATACGATAGCTTCCTGCTAGAATTCAAACCAAGCGCTGTAATCATTCCAGGATGTACGGACGAGATCTCTAAGATCATGCAGGTGGCAAATCGGGAAAGGATCAATATTATCCCGCGTGGAGCTGCCACGAATCTCTCTGGCAACGCAGTGGCTAGGAAAGGCGGTATCATTATGGCCTTTCATCGGATGAACAAAATTCTGGAAATTGATACTGAAAATAGGTGCGCTGTGGTTCAGCCTGGTGTCGTGAATGCTGACTTACAAAAAGAGGTCACTCGATATGGTTTGATGTATCCTCCTGATCCGGCCAGCATGTATGTCTCCACCCTCGGGGGTAATGTTTCCTTAAATGCAGGGGGTCCGAGAGGGGCAAAGTATGGCGTAACAAGGGATTATGTCCTGGGTCTTGAATTCGTATTGCCTTCTGGTGAGGTGGTTAAGACAGGAGGGAAGGTCTTGAAAGATGTAAGTGGATACGACCTCATAGGGCTGATGTGTGGTTCTGAGGGAACGCTGGGAATTATTACTGAGATCATCGTCAAATTGATTCCCTTGCCCCCTGCAAAGGCCACCCTTCAAGCTATATTTTCGAATCTTGATGATGCGGCAAAAACAGTTTCGGCGATTTTCAGTTCCGGGATCGTCCCTACCACTCTCGATTTGCTTGATCGAGTCATCCTTGATGCAATCAGACATTATGGAGGGGCAGAGTTTTCGAAAGAAGCAGAGGCGTTGCTTCTCATTGAGGTGGATGGAGAAGAAGTGCTGGTTGAGGGACAAGGGAAAAGGATCGAGGAATTTTGTATAGAGAGAGGGGCCATCGAGGTGGAAAGGGCCAAAAGCCCTGAAGATGCAGAGAGACTATGGCAGGCCAGAAGAAGTGTCTTTGGTTCTATCGCAAGGTTAAGACCCAATTGCATTGATCAAGACGCCACGGTGCCGGTAAAGAGGCTTCCTGAGATTATGAAAAAGATTTTTAAGCTTGCAGATCAATACCATTTAGACATAGCGGTATCGGCTCATGCCGGTGATGGAAACCTTCATCCTCACTTCTTGACTGACCTTCGAGATAAAGATGAAATGGCCCGAGTCGACAAAGCCATGGAGGATTTCTTTAAGGCAATCATTGCAATGGGAGGAACTCTCTCTGGTGAACACGGTATTGGAATCGCTAAAGAGAAATTTATGGCCCTGAGATTCAGCCAAAATGTCATAGAAATGATGCGAGGGATCAAGAGGGTTTTTGATCCCAACAATATTCTAAATCCAGGTAGTTTTCTTTAACTTTCTTTATAAAGGAGAAGGGATAGAAAATGATTCCAAAAGAAATTGCTGATGAACTTTCTCAATGTAGTAAATGCGGTCTCTGTTTAGCGACCTGTCCAATGGCTAAAGAACTTTTCCTTGAAAAGTATACACCCAGGGGTAAGATCCAATTGTGCAGGTACTATAGCCAAGGGGAATTGGATCTAACGACCCATTATCAAGATATCTTTGCAAAATGTCTCCTCTGCAAAGCGTGTGTGGTAACGTGTCCAAGTGGCATAGATCTTAACAAGATTTTTATCGATATGCGGGAGGAAATCGCCAAGAAGAAGGGGGTTCACCCCAAAATGGAAAGGGTTGTACAGTCACTCCTTGTTTACCATAACATTTCTAAAGAAGATAACGCCAAGCGGGTGGAGTGGAAAGATTCTATGGAGGACTTTCCCGAACACCTATTTAAAAAATAGAGAGCAGAGGTGGTCTTCTTTGTCGGTTGTGTTGCCTCCTTCTTTCCCATGGTTCAACGGATTCCGAGAAACCTTGTTCACCTCTTAGACTCTGCGGGTATAGACTTCACCATTTTGGGAGGGGAGGAATGGTGCTGTGGTTTCCCGCTGATCGGGGCTGGAGTCCCTGAAAAGGCCCAGGAATTGATGAGACACAATCAAGAAAAAGTCAAGACTTTAGGAGCCAAAACGATTGTTTTTTCCTGTCCTTCCTGTTACCAAACCTGGAGGAAAACCAATGACACAGATTTAGAGTTTTTACATTCCACCGAATTTATTGAAAGGCTGATCAAAAATGGAGCCCTGAAGTTGAGGGAGGTGAACACTTTAGTAACCTACCATGATCCATGCGATTTGGGTAGGAATTGTGGTGTCTATGATGCACCAAGGCAAATCATAAAATCAATTCCTGGTCTCACCCTGGTTGAGCTAGAGAACAACCGGGCTAAAAGTGTCTGCTGTGGTGGAGGTGGCAATTTGGAGATGGTGGATTCAGCTCTCTCGGAAACCATGGCCCAGAGAAAGATCGAAGAGATCCAGCGAACCGGCGCTAAAACGGTTGTGACTTCCTGCCAACAATGCGTTCGAACCATTAAATCCAGGGCAAGAAGGCAGAAGATTAATCTTAATGTATTGGATGTTACAGAATTAGTTTTGAAAGCCGTATCAAATGATATTCCATAATCTAAAGATCCCTTAGCCAGTCGGCTATCCCTTAACAATCTATTATGCTCTAATATGAAAGGCTTCAGCTTTTTTACGGAGGCACCATCACGACATAATCTCATTAGGGTGAAGGGAACCTTGAATCCTGTTTAAAAATAATATGGGACAAAGTATTGGTCAAAGGGTTTTCAATCAGTGAGAGAATGGCTTTTCAGAAACTCGCCGAGAGGAACATAACCAGTGAACATGGATTCTGTCTCTGTCCAGTTCTTTTTAATCAGAAGGGCAAAATAGATATGGCCAATAAGGATGGGTATCAGGGAAGTAGCAGTCTGTTTCTACTAATCAGCATGGCACCGATGGTCTCAATTTCCCCATATTTATTTTTAACCCTCCTTTAGGGCCAAGCACTGATTTGATCTCTTCTATTTTTTCCGTGAAGTCCCTGAAATCAAAATAATCCGGAATCCACCCCATCCCTTTTTTCATCACCCTCTGGCTCATATTTCCCCCTACTTCTGAAATTGAGTTGCACTATAAGTGAAAAAAAGGCTTCTTGTATTTCAGTATTTTCAGGATTATTTAAACTCGCAAAGCTCCAGGAAATTCGCAATTGCTGAATAGGAAGAAATAGAGTAATCAGTTTGTAGCTCGGCCCGCTATACCCTTAGTGGACTTAGAAATTTGCTTGGCAGATTCTTTCGGTCGCAACGTTCGGTAAGCCTTGCCCGCCCGCCACATCTCCGAACTGCCCATGGCATTGAGTTCCTTAGTCAATGCTGTCTGGTAATCGGATTTACCACAGGCCGAAAGAACGCGTGCGGCCTCCTTACCTGTCTTAACCCGCCGGTAAAGTTCCTTGAAGAGCGGCAGGTTGGCCTTCTTAAACTTGGGTTTCCAGTCCAGTGCCCCGCGCTGAGCCGTGGCCGAACAGTTGGCGTACATCCAATCCATGCCATTCTCGTCCACGAGTTTGATGAGGCTCTGGGTCAGTTCCTCGACCGACTCGTTGAAGGCGTCGCTAGGCGGATGGCCATGCTGCCGCAGGACATCGTATTGCGCCTCCATGATTCCTGCCAAGGCCCCCAACAATACCCCGCGTTCGCCGGTCAGGTCGCCACAGACTTCCTCTTCAAAGGTCGTTGGGAATAAACAGTCACACCCAATCCCGATGCCGATAGCCAAACAACGCTCCTTGGCCCTTCCAGTGGCGTCCTGATAGACGGCAAAGCTGGAGTTAATGCCCGCGCCCGAGATGAAATTGCGACGGACCGAAAGGCCCGAGCCTTTAGGAGCTACCATGATCACATCTACGTCTGGTGGAGGAATAACCTTAGTTTGATCTTTATAAACAATGGAAAATCCATGCGAAAAATAGAGCGCATCGCCTGGGTTGAGGTTCGCTTTAACCACTGGCCAGATGATACGCTGCGCGGCATCGGAGACAAGCATTTCAACGATTGTGCCTCGCTTCGCCGCTTCATCGATCTCAAATAAGGTCTTCCCAGGCACCCAACCGTCTTTACGCGCACGGTCCCAATCGCGGCGAAATTGGCTGGCCTGGCCAACGATCACGTTAAAACCATTGTCCCGCAGATTGAGCGATTGTGCTGGACCCTGGACGCCATAGCCGATTACTGCAATGGCCTCATTTTTCAACACGCGGCGTGCCCGGGACATCGGAAACTCTTTGCGAACGATCACCTCTTCCTTCACCCCACCAAAATCAATTACTGCCATTTTGTTCTCCCTTTCTCTGTTTCATTGCCATTCAAGAACCCATATCACTGCTTAGGATTTTCTCATTGTTGGTAGCCGGACTCGTGCCTAAATCTTTTCGATAGCATTTTACGTTGAGCAGGTTCGTGTAGCATCATATTCAGTGCACCGATTCGTTCAAAAAGAAACTGGGTTACTTGATGTTATGACCTTATTCCTTAATATATTTATTATACAAGAAACAATATAATGATGTCAAGAAAAAAAAGCGATGATGAGTAATGCCTCACTGGAGCGCAGGTGCCATCCGATGATCCAGCAGGCCCTGAACCTAATCCCGCGTTTCGGGGGATATAAGGCAGAATTTTGCCTCTACCCTTATTAAGAAGGAGCTGATGCTATTTATTTCTTCCATCCCCAGCATAAATGCTGGGACTTTCTTACGGGGTAAAGTGATGTCTATTTAGAGGAGGCTCTCAATGATTTCAGGTTCATTGACCAATGAGTTCCGTTCGATTGTAGGTAAGGAGTGGTTCCTTGACGCACCCGAGGATCTCGCGACTTACTCATACGATAGCTTCCTGCTAGAATTCAAACCAAGCGCTGTAATCATTCCAGGATGTACGGACGAGATCTCTAAGATCATGCAGGTGGCAAATCGGGAAAGGATCAATATTATCCCGCGTGGAGCTGCCACGAATCTCTCTGGCAACGCAGTGGCTAGGAAAGGCGGTATCATTATGGCCTTTCATCGGATGAACAAAATTCTGGAAATTGATACTGAAAATAGGTGCGCTGTGGTTCAGCCTGGTGTCGTGAATGCTGACTTACAAAAAGAGGTCACTCGATATGGTTTGATGTATCCTCCTGATCCGGCCAGCATGTATGTCTCCACCCTCGGGGGTAATGTTTCCTTAAATGCAGGGGGTCCGAGAGGGGCAAAGTATGGCGTAACAAGGGATTATGTCCTGGGTCTTGAATTCGTATTGCCTTCTGGTGAGGTGGTTAAGACAGGAGGGAAGGTCTTGAAAGATGTAAGTGGATACGACCTCATAGGGCTGATGTGTGGTTCTGAGGGAACGCTGGGAATTATTACTGAGATCATCGTCAAATTGATTCCCTTGCCCCCTGCAAAGGCCACCCTTCAAGCTATATTTTCGAATCTTGATGATGCGGCAAAAACAGTTTCGGCGATTTTCAGTTCCGGGATCGTCCCTACCACTCTCGATTTGCTTGATCGAGTCATCCTTGATGCAATCAGACATTATGGAGGGGCAGAGTTTTCGAAAGAAGCAGAGGCGTTGCTTCTCATTGAGGTAGATGGAGAAGAGGTGCTGGTGGAGGGACAAGGGAAAAGGATCGAGGAATTTTGTAAAGAGAGGGGGGCCATCTTGCTCCTCTTCGGGATTTTCTTCATGACCATGCTTGGCAAAAAAATCGAGAGAACATTAGAGATTGCAAACTGGGTAATGGTACCGTTTATGATATTTTCTTTGATCATTATAGGAATTATTATAGTTCCTATCGGTCATTGGGGGATTGCCTTCGCCAGTCTTGTCATCCCTGCGGCGCCGCCCAAGGG
>CAZEKS010000135.1:0-6213 GCA_964512795.1 uncultured Syntrophaceae bacterium | reverse complement strand
TCAAGATGCGCTCCAGGTCTTCCATGTCGTTATGGCGAAATTTCAAAAGCTTTCCCAAAGCCATCCGGCACCCGTCCAGGATCGAAGCATGGTTGGTACGGTCTGAAATCACAACATCATTCTTTCCCACGATCGTGGAGATAACGCCCAGGTTGGTAGTAAATCCGGTACTGAATACTAAAGATGCTTCTTTCTTCATGAACCGGGCGAGACGTTCTTCCAACTCGACATGCAAATCAATGGTCCCGTTCAGGAAACGGGAGCCGGTGCAGCCGGTTCCGTACTTCTCAACGGCTTTGATGGCAGCCTCCTTCGCTTCCGGATGCGAGGTAAGACCCAAATAATTGTTCGAGCCGATCATCACCGTTTTGCGGCCATTCATAATGACCGTTGTGTCTACCGCTCCTTCATTGACACGAAAATAAGGATAAAGGCCTAGATTGATAATTTTTTCAGCATCATGAAAGTCATAGGCCTTGTCAAACAAATCCATCATCACCACCCCTTTCCAAGAGTGATCCCGAAAGCCGGGTAAAGACAGCCGGATTCAGGGATCAAATTCTTATTCTTGACTGAATTGGGTTTTCGGCCACACCCTTCCTCTATCTATTCCCTTTTTTATTCAATCCTTTTTGTTTCAATAGCCTCCGGCCTTCATACCTTCCATTCTTTTCCAACCTTAATGTATTCCATAATAAACGCTGACGCAAGCTTCAGCCTATATTCCCTTTGTAAGACTTCTTCCATTGTTAGGTTTCCTTCATCAGGGCCCATCTCGTGTCTTTCAATGATTCTGTATTCTATTCCCCTCAAATTCCTAAAGAAAAAACGGGCAGCGCACGTTTTGGCATATTATAGGGTTATTAAAATCGGAGGGTCCTGTCAAGGTTTTAATAATAAGTTTGACTCCGCCCGTGGTAAACCCTGAGCAGAGTCGAAGGGTTGACATTCTATTCATCCGCTGTTATCTTCGCCTTTAACAGAAATATCGTGGAGAGGACCGAAAATGCCGGAGAGAGATCCCATTGAATTGATCAAGGGACAATTAAACAGAGTGGACGAAATGGCGGGTCTTCATGTCGACCATGAAAATTTTAAACATTGGCACTCCGAAACCAAAACGATTCTAGAGAAGGTCTTCAGTTCTAAATCTATCCGCTATCAGAGTTTTCTGGCCCTCCGATTCCGGGAGATGAGTGTCCACGCCTTTGCTTCGACCGAGATCGAAAAGATCAATGCCGCCCGTTATAAAAAGGATCTTGAGAATGTAAAAAATATCCTTCAGTCAGCCGTCAAAGAATTGACTTTGGATCGAACCCTCTTTAAAAATATCCAGACCACGCCGAAGACCGTGGAGTTTACCCTCAAGGGAGAATATTTCATCTCTTTCGGAATCGAAGAGGTCGATTTAATTCAGGCAATCGAAAGCGCCTTCGAAGGAAGCGGGCTGACCCCGATTCTTGTTGGGGAAGCCTCTGAAAAATCGGAATCCCTCCATCAACGGATCGATCAGATCAAACGCGCTAGATTTGGGATCTACGATCTCTCCACCCCCGAGAGAACCCTTACCCTGCTTGAACTCGGCGCGGCCCTGGGCATGGGGAAAGAGGCCATCATCATTCATAAAAAAGGCTCCCCTCTTCCTGAATTGATGAAACAGCTGAATCGTATCGAATATGAAAATGTCTCTGACCTTACCGAGAAGCTAAAAAGAAAAGTTCACCGCTGAGGAAATCTTCTGTAAGGAATGAGAAATTCAAATGGATGAAGCCACGAAAGACATCTTGAAGGCCATTTCTGAGAAAGTAAATCGCGAAGACACCTTTACCCAACGCATTGGGGTGAAACTTATTGAACTCCTCCCGGGTTTCGCCCGCACCACTCTTCCCATTACTGGGGAAACCATCAATATCTACCAAATGGCTCATGGAGGGGCGATCTTCTCCATCGCCGACCAGGCCTGTGAAGCAGCAGGGAACAGCTTTGGAGAGCCAGCCGTTGCACTCCAACAAAATATTCACTTCCTAGCGGCGGGTCGATCTGGAGACTTCCTCGAGGCCACAGCAAAGGTGGTTCATCGATCCAACCGAATCGGTTTGATTGAATTTGAAGTCAAGAATCAAGAGGGACTCCTCGTGGCGATAGGCCAACAAGTAATCTATTTTAAGAAAGGAACGTAACTTGAGGCATGTCGTGATGATCAGTGGAATGACCAAAACCAAATCGACTTTCGGAAACGCTGTAGCACAGATTCGTTACCGGCCTGGTGGGAACTCCTTAGCCCGGGCTCTCGACCTCTGTCAGGGGCTTCAAGGCATCTCATCATATACCCAAATTCTCAATAAAAGAGAAAGGTTCTCCTGGAGAGATACCGACCAAGGCCACCATTCGATCCAAGGTTTTTTTTGAAGGGGGAAAGGGAATGGAATACAAGGATATCGAATTGATCAGAGAAGAAAGGATCGCTTTAATCACCCTAAACAGGCCTGAAGTTTTGAACGCTCTGAATGAAACGATGAAGTATGAATTGATCCATGCGCTCAAAGAGACTGAAGAAGATGATGATATCCGGGTGATGATTCTAACCGGCCGGGGCCGAGCTTTTTGTGCCGGTGCCGATCTTAACAGATTTGTAGAGTTTCAAGAAAGAGATAAGGATCATAAAAAGAAATCGACATTTGGCTCACTCGATTTACCCAGGGCCTTTATACAGTACCCCAAACCCATCATAGCGGCCATCAATGGGCCATCCTATGGTTTTGGTTTTACTGTCACCCTCACTTGTGATATTCGTCTTGCCTCCGAGAGGGCAAAATTTAGCTGTGCCTTTGTCAGGATAGGAGTCACCCCAGAATTTTGCAGCACCTATTTTCTACCCAGGCTCATCGGATATGGCAAAGCGGCAGAGCTTATCTTCACTGCCAGGCCCTTTGATGCTCACGAGGCATTAGAAATAGGGGCGGTGAACCAAGTCTTTCCCCATCACCGACTCATGCCTGAGGCGAAAAAGATGGCCAAACAAATCG
Source organism: uncultured Syntrophaceae bacterium (assembly GCA_964512795.1). GTDB lineage: Bacteria > Desulfobacterota > BSN033 > BSN033 > UBA1163 > UBA1163. The sequence continues at coordinate 3,187 of CAZEKS010000135.1, read as the reverse complement.
CTTCCCTGCCATCCACTGCCGTACAAAAATCAAAAGAGATTTTACGTCATGGCATGCAATCCACTCTGGATCAAGTCATCCAGCATGAATCAATGGTCTTTCTCGATTCTATGAAGACGGAAGAACACCAATTGGCCCTCAGCAAATTATTGGCCCAGATGAGATCTAGGAATATTAGGGCCTCCCGATCTAAAAAATAAGTACCCATACCTCCTACGATGATCATGGCAATATATTGTATTGATAGCCCAAAATAAAAGCCTCTGGTGATATAAGACTCGTCTGATAAGCCAGCAAGCCCGAAGGAAGTCGGGCTATGGGAAGGGCACCTTATCAATGGTAAGTAAAGGATCAATGGTGCCCCGAAGCCTTATCAATCATTGAAACCATTTTCTACTCATATTAGAATATGTCTTGTTCCCTCTAAAAAGAAGGAGTTATTATGGATTTTAAACTGGCCAATCGGCAAAAACAGATCCGTTTCGCTGCACGGGAGTTCGCGAAGACGGAAGCAAGGAATCGGTTGATTAAGGAAGGATAATCATGGACTTCGATCTGACGAATGAACAGCAGGATATCATCAAAGCGGCAAGAGAATTTGCTGAGAAAGAGTTTCCGGATCTGGCCAAGGAGTGCGACCGCGAGGAGAAATCCCCAAGGCATCTCTGGGAAAAGGCCTGTGAACTTGGTTTTGTAGGGGTCTTCATACCCGAAATTTACGGCGGGGCAGGGTTAGGATATTTGGAACATTGTCTCATCAACGAAGAATTCTGGCGGGTTGATCCTGGGATTGCGCATTTTATCTTGGCAGGCACCTTTGGCTCGGAAATGATCCTCCTTTTTGGCACTGAGGAGCAGAAAAAGAAATGGCTTCCTCCCTTGGTGCGGGCGAAGGCCATCACCGGAGCGGCCATCACCGAGCCAGACGCGGGAAGTGACGTTTCCTCTGTTAGGACCACTGCGATTCTGGATGGTAACGAATATGTCATGAATGGTACGAAGACGTTCATCACCGGGGGGACCCTTGCCAATTTCCTTCTGGTTCTTTGCGTCACAGAACCGCACGTCAACTCCCGACATGACCGGTTCAGTGTCATCGCGGTCGAGACTAACCGCAAAGGTTTTGAGGCGAGCAAGCTGAAAAACAAACTCGGCCTCCGTGCCTCTGATACTGCCGAAATCTCTTTCAGCGATGTCAGGGTTCCCAAAGAGAATCTTATCGGAACCGCAGGAAGAGGATTTCAACAGTTTATGGTGTTCTTTGATCACACTCGCCTTCATGTCTGTGCCGAGGCTGTTGGGCTGGCCCAGGGAGCCATGGAACAGGCCATTCAGCATGTTCGGAAGCGACAACAATTTGGGAAACCCCTCGCCTCTTTCCAGGTCACCCAGTTCAAGATTGCAGAAATGGCCACCCGAATTGAAGCTGGCCGGAATCTCTACCAGAAGGCGGCTTGGCTTCTTGACCATGGGAGGGTGGAAAGCCATCTCATCTCGATGGCAAAGTGGTACACGGGAGAGACGGCAGTAAAAGTTGCCGAAGAGGCCCTCCAACTCCACGGAGGATACGGGTTTATCGGAGACTACAATATCGAGCGTTTTTATAGGGATTGCAAGGTGGTTGAAATCTACGAAGGAACCAAAGAGGTTGAAAAAACAATTATCGCCCGAGAACTTCTGGGAAAATACTGATCAGGCAACGAAAATATTCTTCTCGTAACACTTTGTCGCTTTGAAAAATGGACCCATGTGACATCGGTTTCCGCTAAGAACGGGACTGGGAGGAACGGGAAGTTCCTCATCTAATGGATAATGAGGAACTTCCAAAAGTTTTAGAGCGGAAACCTTGCTTTAAGGAGGAATCATGGATTTTGAACTGACCAACCGGCAAAAACAGATCCGTTTAGCTGCTCGAGAATTCGCTGAAGGTGAGTTGGCGCCCATCGGCAAAGAGTGTGAGGGGAGGGGGGAATTTCCAAGAGACATTATTAGGAAAGCAGCACAGTTGGGTTTTGTCGGTGTCTATATCAAGAAAGAGTATGGCGGCCTTGGCCTGGGTTCTCTTGAACATAGCGTCATCCTGGAGGAGTTCTGGAGGGCCGAACCCGGGCTTGGCCAAGTGTTTTCTCAGACGACATTTGGTGCCCAAGAACTGTTACTCTATGGCTCTGAGGATCAGAAGAAGAAGTACCTCCCCCCTTTAGTCAAAGGGGAGTGGGTCATGGGTTTTGCCATCACTGAGCCTGAGGCCGGGAGCGATGCGGCTTCTGTGACCACGACAGCGGTAAAAGTCGAAGATGAATACGTCATCAATGGTAATAAAGTAATGATCAGCAATGGCACGGAAGCCAAATTCCTTTTGGTCTACTGTTTGGCCCATCCTGAAGAAACCTCAAAATCAAGCCGACACAGCATTCTTCTGGTGGAGACGGATCGACCTGGATACAAGGCAGATAAAATTCATGGAAAAATGGGGCTTCATGCATCTGATACGGCGAATGTCTATTTCAATAATGTAAGTGTCCCGCAGGAAAACTTGGTGGGTGTTGAAGGCAATGGATTCATCCAATTGATGAAGTTTCTCGACTATTCAAGGGTGATGATAGCGGGTGATGGAGTCGGCCTTGCCCAGGGTGCAATGGAACAAGCGATTAATTATGTAAAGAAGAGAAAACAATTTGGGAAGACGATCGCCTCTTTTCAGGTGACTCAATTTAAGATTGCTGAGATGGCAACGCTCATCGAAACGGCCAGGTCCATAACCTATAAGGCTTGTTGGAATCTCGACCGGGGAAACGTCGATTCCCAACTGTCAGCCATGGCAAAATGGTGGGCTTGCCAGGTGGCCGTCAGGGTGGTGGATGAGGCACTTCAGCTCCATGGTGGATATGGCTATCTGGATGATTATCCCATCGAACGTTTCTACCGTGCAGCCAAGCTCCTTGAGATTTACGAAGGAACGAAGGAAATCCAAAAGATGGCCATTGGCCGCCGAATTTTGGGCATGACATAAAAAGCAGAAAAAAGAAGGAAGAAATTCGAAGTTCGAACCAATTTCAAATAAATAAAAAATTCTAAATGAAAATGGTAGGTTAATAACTACGGCTGATGAAGCAAAACATTGGTGTCTATATCTGTCACTGTGGTACCAACATCGCTGCCACGGTTGATTGTAATGAACTTGCCC
>CAZEKS010000134.1:0-6230 GCA_964512795.1 uncultured Syntrophaceae bacterium | reverse complement strand
AGTTATGAGTTCTTTATTAGTTAGATCTGAAACCAACTTCAAGACTTCTAACTCACCTCTACCATTAAAAACAATATCCACACCCGAATGCTTTTTTGCATGCTCATAGCATAGGGTGGCGTAGATACCACCAAGAGTGATTGTGACATTCTTAAAGAATTTTCTTATTATTTCAATTAGTTTGAATACTCCTGGATACCAAAAGGTCATCCCTGAAGTAACACAAATGAGATCCGGTTCTTCAAGAAATGAGAGTCTTTTCAACAGCATTTCTTCAGGAATTCCATATCGGCTATAATTTCGTGGGATAGATTTAAGTGAAAAGGGTTTCTCAATCTTCGTTTTAAAAAACTTTCCTTCCCCATATCTCTTTGTTTTTATTGACAAATCAAGGCAGTCGATCAGAGTAACCCGAAATCCGTTCTCTCTTAAAAGACTGGCAATATTGAGGAGGCCAAGAGGTTTTATCCAGAGATCATAGGCCGCAAAATCCGTTATCCAGGGATTGATGAGAAGGATATGGGGAGTATGTTTCACGTGAAACATATCTAAAAAATTTCCACTTTCACTTTTTCCTAAACATCTAAGAATTCTGGAGGATAGGCGACCATTCCTGTAGAGCCACGCAAGGCACCGGGGACAATCTCGAGAACCATAAAGACCTCATCTGGAACAGGGAATTGAGCCTCAAGTCCTTTTGCTCTCGCAGCGGAGAATCCAAAACGGGGATAGTATTGGGGGTGGCCAACTACAACGACAATTTTATGTCCTTGATTTCGGCAACGCTCCAATCCCTGCCGCACAAGTTCAGTACCAATGCCCTGGTTTTGGAATTCCGGATGAACAGCCATGGGTGCAAGGGCGAGTGCGAGAAATGAACCGGTTTTTGATTGAATGGTTACGCGACTGAAAAGAATATGGCCAACGACCCTTCCATTTTTAATAGCTACAAGAGACAGTTCCGGAATGAAATCAGGTGCCTCGCGAATTTTCTTCACCAGCCTCGCTTCGTTCTCCCGGCCGAAAGCCAAAACGTTGATCTCATGAATGGCAGTATAATCCTCCTCCCTTTCGGGTTGAATCGCAATCATCCTGTAAATCCTTCAAACCTTAACCATTCCTTTGCTGATAACAAAATATCCCGATGAAAAAAACCTATATGTTTCACGTGAAACATTATTTTCCAATGCAGAATTGTTCGAAGATTCGATTCAAGACTTCTTCGGTGCTTGTCTCTCCAACCAACTCTCCAAGCGCTTCCAGTGCAGAACGTATATCGAAGGCAATGAACTCAAGCGAGGTCCCCTCTTCCAGTCCCTTCATAGCATTCGAAAGATTATCCTTCACCTGAGTAATAGTTTTCTTATGGCGTATATTGGCCACGATCAGGTGCTCTGGCGTTGCCCTCATGTCTCGATGCACCAAGGAGCTATAGATGGTCTGTTTCAATTCATCTATCCCCTCATTTTTTAAAGCGGAGATAGAGATAATGGGATCTTCTGGAAAAAGCCTCCTCACATCTTCTTGTGAGATCTCTAAGGGAAGATCTTTTTTGTTAACCACAACCACCCTCTTCTTTCCTTTGATTTCCTCAAAGATTTCCTTATCATCTTTGTCGAGGGATCTACTTCCATCGAGCATCAATAAAACGAAATCAGAGTCAGCCACCCGTTCTTTTGCCCTCCTCACCCCTTCCTGCTCAATGGAATCTGCTGGCTTTCTCAGACCTGCAGTATCCATCAAACGCACTGGAATCCCATAAATGTTTAGGACTTCCTCAATCACATCTCTGGTCGTCCCTGGGATAGGGGTTACAATCGCCCTTTCCTCTTTCAACAATACATTGAGAAGGCTCGATTTGCCGACATTGGTCTTCCCAACAATCGCACATGAGATCCCTTCACGGAATATTTTTCCTTCTTCATATAAGCCGATCCACTCCTCCATCCGATGGATCAGGATTTCCAGGTTTTTCCTCATCTCTCCAAAAGCAACGGGTTCAATCTCTTCTTCTGGAAAATCGATATGAGCTTCTATCATAACAAGATGATTGATCAGTTGAGCCCTGAGATCAGCCATTTCCTTGTATAGCCAACCTCTCAGTTGTTGATTGGCGATTTCGAGACTTGTCTGTGTTTTTGCCCTGATCAAATCAATTACGGCCTCAGCCTGCGTAAGGTCAATTCTCCCGTTGAGAAACGCCCTCTTCGTGAATTCCCCTGGATGGGCCATCCGGGCCCCTTCTTTTAATACTAATTCTAAAACCTTCTGCAGAATGAAGTACCCTCCATGACAGTGTATTTCCACAATATCTTCTCGGGTATAGGTCTTCGGAGATTTCATCAGGACAATCAACACTTCATCAACAGCTTTTCCACTTTGAGTGTCGATGATTTCCCCATAATGGAAGTGATGGGAAATAAAGTAAGACTGGTCTTTTTTGGGTTTAAATAATTTCCTGGCAATGTGTTCGGCAGAGGAACCGCTGATACGGACGATGCCAATACCACTCTCCCCAAATGGAGTTGAAATGGCTGCAATCGTCTCTTCTTGATTAGTCAGGGCGCTTTTTGAAGAACTGGATGAGGAGCCTCTATTCACTTCTATTCAAGTCTTTTCAGGACATTACCCCCATTTTTTCATTGGGATAATTTTGACCTTCTTTAACTCCCCTTCCCCAAGGCTCTCCGTATTCAGGGACGGGTCTTCTTTGAGAGTGAGGTGAATGATCCTCCTGTCGTAAGCATTGAATGGTCCGACGGTTTGGGAATGCCCTGTCCTTTTTGCCTTATCACCTAATCTAATGGCCATCTGGGCTATGCTGTCTCCCCTTCTCTTTCGGTAGTCGTCGATATCTAAAACTACTCTCAAAGTGTTTTTCAGCCTTTTATTGACCATCCGATTGATGAGCATTTGGAGCGATTCCAGAGTGCGACCATGTTTCCCGATGAGAATCCCCTCTTGATCTCCCTTGATATCGAGATAGAGATTCCCTTCTTTCAAAAACCCTTCTACCTCTGTCTTGGCCCCCATCCTCTCTAACAATCCTTTCGTCAGCTGTTTGGCAATCTCAATTTCTTCCAAGACTCAAACCTCATGTATATTTATTCATGTAATATTGATGGGCTATGGATAATACATTATTAATCAACCAATACAAAACCAGCCCGGATGGGAAATTGAGGAAGAAAAAGGTGAACATCACTGGCATCAACAGGAACATCTTGGCCTGCGCTGGATCGCCTGCTGTAGGGGTCATCTTTTGCTGGATGAACATGGTGGCGCCCATGATGAGCGGTGTAATATAGATTGGGTCTTTAGCGGCAAGGTCCTTGATCCAAAAAAAGAAGGGAGCATGCCTCATCTCAATCGAATATTGAAGAGCATTATAAAGAGCAATAAACACAGGGATTTGAATCAGCATGGGGAGACACCCACTCATAGGGTTGATCTTCCTCCTTTTATAAAGGAGCATGATCTCCTGCTGAACCCTTGCCTTATCATTCTTGTACTGCTCCTTGAGTCGCTTCATCTCTGGCTGTACCTTCTGCATCTCCTTCATTGATTTCATACTGATCTGGGTTAGTGGAATAAAGATGATTTTGATCAGAATGCTTAGGATGATGATATCAATCCCATAATTTTTAGTGACAGTGTGTGTGAGCCTCAAAAACCATAGGAGAGGTTTGGCAACGATCGTAAACCAACCAAAATCTACCAGTTTTTCCGCGCCAACGCCCAATGCTTTCAAAAGGTCTTCATCCTTGGGGCCCAAGTAGATCTGGTATGCAACGTTAACTTTTTCTTGGGAAGGAATGGAAATGAGGGGGGTGATGACATTTGCCTTCACCATTTCCTTTTCAGACACCTTTATTGATAAAGAGATCTCCTTCGATGGGGGAGGGATTAAGACGGCGGCGAAGTATTCACCTCCAAAAGCAAACCATTTAATATCACCCTTTTCTGTGCTTTCGAAAGGCTCGATGGTCGTTTTCTGAGTTCCACAACTGGGGACACAGCCTGAGGCCCCTGCTCCTCCAAATTCCTTTTTCTCTACCTTTTGATTCCTGAGAAACGAGTATTTCAAGCCGAAATCCTTGTTTTCCTCCTTAGCCCATTTTGCCAGCTCAATCTCTCCGATCCATTCAAGGCCCAATTGTTTCATGATCTCTTTTGAAGAATTATTTTGAACCTCCACCTCCAGATTGATGGTGTATAGATCAGAGCTGAATTTGAAGCGCTTCAACACCTTCAACCCGTCATCCATGCTCTTTGAGAAAGTGATTTGACCCTTTTCATCGTTTTCGAACAACCGTAGCTGCTCTTTGTCGACCTCCCAATTCTCATCAAGAGGTAAATTCAACCCGTTAAAGGTCAGCCCTAACGGAAGATCCTTGTCCTCCCTTGTATTGACGAGATCGAGAGGTTCAGGTCTTTTCGGCTTTTCCACTTTCTTACCAAAAATCTCTTCAACGAACTGGGTCAACTTTATTGCCAGAGCAGTTTGTTTCACCCTATCCTCATATTTCTTAAGTTTGAATTTCTTTAATCTCGCATCATCGGAGGTGAAGACAGCCCAATAATTCTGGGTCTCAATAAAAACTTCCTTTTTGGGAACAATCTTCGTCTTGGGAGGGCTTATATCCTCCTTTTGGGGTTTTGCCTCTTTCTGTATCCCTTTCAAATACTCCTCCACAATATCTACCTTCCTCTCAACTCCTTTCTCTGCAGGGGCAACCTCTTCCTTCTTAACTTCTTTAGTTGGAGCCGGGGGGAATAACTTTGATTGAATGGTAGTCCAGAACATAATAACAAGAAATGTTAATAATATTGCATAGATAACTCTTTTTTCCATGTTTCCCTTGCTTTAAATCTCCTTCCTAATATTTTTTGTTTATTTCGGGAACTGGATCGTATCCCCCGGAATGGAAAGGATGGCACTTGATCAGTCTCTTAAATATGAGCTGGGCCCCTCCCATGATTCCGAAACGTCGAATCGCCAGCAAAGCATAAGAGGAACAGGAAGGAGTGAAACGACAGCAAGGCCCAAGGAGAGTTGAAAAGGTATGCTGGTAGAGATGAATCAGAATAATAAGTCCTTCTTTGGCAAACTCGTGGGCCGTTCTCTTTTTCATAAAATGAAGAGGCCTCTTAGTTCTTCCTCGGCTTCCTGATATCGATGGAGCGAACATCCCTTCTTCACCATCAAAATAATATCGTTAGAACCTCTAATCTGATGCTTATGGAGACGAAAGAATTCCCGGATATAGCGTTTCATTCGATTCCGAAATGTCGCCGGACCAATTTCTTTCTTTACGACAATCCCTAATCGGTGAAATGTATTTTCATTTCTCTTGGTAAAGAGGATAAAGTTTTGAGATGAAATCCTCCTCCCAAATTTCATGACCCTTCTAAAATCCTGGGCTTGATTAATCCGCTCCTTTTTTACAAATCTGAAGGATCCCCTCACAGTGATCCTCCCCATCATTTATCTGTTTAATGGTTTCCTTTACGGTCCTCAGGAATTGAAGCTCCCCGACCACAGGCCGGGGCTTCCCAGGCACGCAGTGGCGAGAAGAATGCGAGCAAAAGAAATTCACATTTATTGTGCCCCCTCACCCCGCCCACAGCGCGGGGCTTGTGGGGCACTTGCCGGTCAGAATTTAAACGGTCAACCGTTTTCTTCCCTTCATTCTTCTCCGCTTTAAAACATTACGACCGCTCTTAGTACTCATCCTCTCCAAGAAGCCATGAGTCCTCTTCCGCCTGAGATTACTGGGCTGATATGTCCTTTTCATTGAATCCCTCTTCGTTAGAGTGGCTTATTTTTTGAAATGATTAAACTTTTTATTTAAACCATATTTATGACCTATTGTCAAGATTTGCTCTTAATTTTATTGACAGAAGAGGGGTTTTTGTATTAAGTTTTGTAATGAAAATTAAGCACTTCGCCCAAAAGGGCAGGGCTTCCCGGAGATGACAAATTACCAATCACCTTGCCTTTTAATCTAACTGAAAAGCTGATATAAAGGGCTCTTTCCGGCCTCCACTATTTTAGGAGTTTCCATGAATATTGCTATCGGGCACATTCCCGTCAATATCGAAGATGAGATGAAAAAGTCCTACATGGACTATGCCATGAGCGTCATCATCGGTCGAGCCCTGCCAGATGTGCGGGATGGTCTTAAACCCGTTCATCGCCGCATTCTTTATGCGATGAATGAGTTAAA
>CAZEKS010000133.1:0-6240 GCA_964512795.1 uncultured Syntrophaceae bacterium | reverse complement strand
TAGCCTCATCGGTGTTTTCAAGAATGTTTCGATATTTCTCCTCACTTTGGCGCAGCACCTCTTCTGCCTGCTTGCGTTCGGTGATGTCCTCATAGGTCACTAAGTGACTGTCATCGGTCAAAGCAACACGTTTGAAGAGAATTTCCTTCAACGAACCGTCTTTACAGGTCACTGTAAAGACCCTGGGGGGGGCTTTGCCCTCTTTGGCCGCACCTGAGTCTTCTTTCCAGCAAGCCATAACCTTCTGACGGTACTCCGGATCGGGGTGGGCCTTCTCGAACCAGTTTTTGCCCATGGGAATGTCTTCCAGGGTATATCCAAATATCTCTATGAACTTGGGATTGACATACTCATACCTGTCCGCATTATTAAAAGTGCTCAATCCGATGGGGGCATGGGTAACCAGGCTTGTAAATTTTTTATCCGATACCCGCAATGCCCCTCTCGCGATGAAATAAATCGCGATCCAAGCTAAGCCAATGATGACGAAAACAGAGATGAGTATCTTGTATCTCAAGCTATTGATGGGAGTAAAGAGGGTTTTTGAATCTGCCAAGATGAGGGATGTCCAGGCAAAGGGTTTAATGCCCTCAATTTTCTGAGCCTTTTGGAACGCCATGGACTTTCTAACACTGCCTACTTTAATTTCACCCAATCCTTTCACTTTGCCCCCAAAGGGCAGGGTGGAAAAGCTTATGTGCAATACTTCCTGAAGCGATTTTCCCAGAAAAGAGGGATCGCGGTGACCAATGATGGTATTCCCGTCACTTGCCAACAAGACACCCATACTGTCCTCGCGGCCTCTTATCTGATTACCCGTAGCGAATTCTTGAATCATTGGCCAATTTATGAACAAGGTTATAATTCCCATCGGTTTTCTTTTCTCATTTTTAACCAGTGCGCTGAAGCTAACAGTATGATCTCCTATTAAGCTAGAATATCTGAAATCCCGCACATGGACCGGTTCTCCCCCCGTGCCCCCTTGTAAATATTTTTGGTCAAACTCCTTCTGTTTTTCATCTTTGGATCTGGCCATGAGTGTGGGATGGCTGGAGGCTATTAGGTTGCCTTCACTATTGAAGAGAACCACCGCCCTGTAGAGTTTGTTATTTTCAGTCAAATTGCTGAAAAACTTGTTGGTCCTCTCCGAGTCTCCACGAGTGAACGCCTCTTTTACAATGTCAAGTCCAGCCCATTGCTGCACAACAACATAAGAAGTGTGCATTGCCTGGCCTATCCTATCGATGGCACCATACGCCGCATCTTCTAACCCAGATAGGATTTGTTTTTTCAGAGCCGCCTTGCTGAAACTGTAATTTAATGCACCCATGCCTATTAACAGCAGCAGGGCAACGATGAAAAAAGAGAAGATTAATTTGTTCCTTGACTTTGAGAATGGCCCCAATTTAAGCATTTCCAACCTCCTTTCAGCTCATCCTGGGAATCTACGTGAGCTGTTTATGCGGAAAAATAAAGATAAAACCTACAAGGTGAAACATAGGAGTTCAAGCCGAAGGAAAACGTGCTATCCACCAATTTCCTCGTCTATACCCCCTTTTCCAGTATCCTCTCTACACTGATAAGGGCAATCAACTTATTGTCCACCTTGCACTGCCCCTCTATATATTTTGCTCCTTCAGCAGGCAAGGTAAGGAGTGGAGGCTCAATCTTGCTAACCGGTACCTCAATGGATTCAGTCACTTCATCCACTAAAAACCCTGTCTCTAACATCCCGGATTCAACGTTGATAATCCTTGCCTTCTCGGTCGGCTCTTCATGAGGCAGGCCAAACATCGTCTTTAAAACTGTAACGGACAGGATGTTCCCTCTTAAGTTTACAATTCCAGCAATATATTCTGGGCTCGATGGGAGATACGTGATCTTGCCCACTTTGATGACCTCTTTTACTCTTGCAATCTCTACACCGTACCATTCTCGAGCTAACCGAAAAACGATGAGCTGCAGGGTTTCCTCCTTCAGCTCTTCTCTCTCATAGAGATCTTCATAGTAACCGGCCATATCTTCTACGGTCTTCGATACTTCCTCCATTCTCTGCAATGGCAATCCTTTTTTAATCTTCATTATTAGGCATCCCCTAAATCTCTTTGATAAGACCTATCGTCTATGGCTTACGTGTTTTCAAGAATCCCGTAATCTGTTCTATGAGCTTTTTTCCCTCAAAGGGTAACCCGAGATAACCATCAGCACCTGCTTCCTTTGTGATTTGCTGTAGCTTTTCCTCGTCTTTGGCAGACATGAATACAATAGGGGTATTTTTGGTGTTATCTTGTTCCTTTAGTATCCGACATGCCTGGCTTCCATTCATCCCCGGGAGATTGTAATCCAATAGAATAAGCTGGTACTGGCCCGCTTTTGTTTTCTCAATACCTTCTTCGCCCGTCTCAGCGGTCTCCACGGAAAATCCCGCTGACTCAAGTCTAAACTTCAGCATCGCGTTTACTGAAGGGCTATCCTGAATAATCAGTATTTTATCCATCGGTTAAACCCTCCATTTGTTTATTAGATTGTCTCTTTTCCACATATTTTCAGAGGACAACTTGCAAGTTTCATTCCAGGCCTCTATTCCTTGATCGATGTTGACTCCATTTGTCCCCAGCAAATAGGAACTTGTCTACAAATTCCTCAGTTAAACCCTATTCTTCCATAAGTTAGGACTTCCGTTTCCATCTCAATCAGATCTAATCAAACCCAAAATTAATGGAAATTTGAAGAGGATAAAGAAGGCTGAAAGTGACGAAAAGTGTCAATGAAGGTCCAATCCGTCAGTATTTTTGCCATCTTCTTAATGGGTTACTATACGGTCTAAATAGGGCCGAGGGATCTTCTAATAAGGGGGACTAAACCCCCTTGCTGGCAGAGAAAAAGTGTTAGCTTAACCAGAAATTCCTTTCCAGGCTGTATTCAAAAAAATCCTTTTTTCACCCAATTCTTTCGGTTCACTGGAAAGTTTCTGACCAACGGTGAGGCTTCTATGGTCCATGGGGGAATTTATTTCTTTGGCTTGATATCCGGAAAGAAAGTTTTATTGCTGTTTTGCCATGGAACAAGGGGATGATGAGGAAATCAGAAAAGCGATTTCTGCTGGCAGACCGTTTAGGAATGAGAGCTTTTGAATCTTACTGGATCGAACCCTCGTCTCTAAATTTGCTGATATCATCGCCGTTGCGCTGATTTCCCTGGGAAATTCTTGGCCCAGTATTGCCGGGGCCGCCATAATAAACCCAACCATGGCAATCAAACTTCCCATCAAGGAGGTATCGAACACCTGAAACTTGATCTGTTTGATATTTGTTATGGTTTTGTTTAAAATTAGTTTAGTCTCTTTCCAGCTCTTTAACAATGCAGGGGTGGAATCATGAAATCTCCTAAATCTTCATTGACCTTCAAATCCTTTCAAGATTTAAGAGTTTTACTCGAAAACAAACCTTTTCGATTCCCTGAGCGCCGTCATGTTGACCTCGCAGCTCCTGAGGGGAAGCAGCCTCCCGAATTGGAGGAAGAACTTTTTGAGAAGGCCATGGAAGGCGTGGCGCCGATCTCAAGGGACAACTATGTGGGGAGAATTTTTCAAATCGAGGTGCCCGAAAGCTCCAGGAATAAAGAGGATGCCGAGATATTGGAGAAGCTCGCAGATCTTGTGAAGTATGGAAGGGGCTTTAATGTCGCTGACACGCCCGAATATATCGAAGGCACAGGGTATCAAATCCATCCAGCCGTTGCAAAGCGTCTGCACCGGGGGGATTATTCGATCCAGGCATTTGTTGATCTTCATGGTCTCCTTGTAAAGGAAGCAAAGGAGGTTTTTGAAAAATTCTTAAAATGGGCGGTGACCACTGGTAAGACCGGCGTTTTAATTGTCCATGGCCGCGGGCTCTCTTCACCTTTCGAGCCTGTCCTGAAGAAAAAGGTTGTAGAATGGCTCACCCGTGGCCCTTGGCGGAAATGGATGGCAGCTTACTGTAGCGCAAGAATTTGCGATGGCGGGGCAGGGGCGACCTATGTGTTACTTAGGCCTCGTCCTGTTTCGAAGCGTTTGAAGATGAAGGAGGTGGGAGTGAAAAAGCGATGAAGTGTAGAAATCATCCTGACCGAGAGGCGATCGGGGTCTGTCAGAAACATGAAACGGGATTCTGTCAGGAGTGCTATGAGCGCCTTAACATCGATCACTGCTGTGAATGCCTGGATCCAATACTCTACTGCAAATTCAGAACCCAGTGCATTATCTGGGAGATGTCAAGAGACCGGAGGGAAAAAGAAGTCGAGATAGGGAGATGAGGTGACACGGTGATGGGGAGACGCAGAGATAGCGAAATGGAGGGATAAGGAAATGGGGAGATAAGCAAATCAAGAGATAGAGAGACAGGGTGACTCGGTGAAGCGGCAATGGAAAAAAAGGGGTTACGCTAAGTGCTATGCGCTTTGCCCTCTGGCAGGCGGGAATAGGGCATCCAACGGTTTTCTACCATCAAAAGGCGAGTCGTATTGTCACCTGGTCGAGAAGGTAGTCCATGATTAATAGAGGTTGGGATTTCTCCGTTTTTGAATAGAACATATTCAGGATCCCACGGGAAAATGATGAGGGGATTCTTTGATATCTTCGTAAGGATTGGAAGGATGGGTTGGATTTCTTCCCTCTTCAAAGAGTGAAATATATCCTCAATGCTTTTAAATCTGGAGAGATCCTCAAGAGTTTTCAGGGTAGGGGGGCTCAAGATTACACCTCCTTTTAAATTCTCCTCAAGGGCTTTCTTCGGAGTGATCCATATTCCAGCCGTCGTCTCCTTCTGATCGTGACTTGCTTCCTGTGCTGGAGGATAACGCGTTAGAAAAAAGCGAGTATCAAACCTTTGGGATTGAGCTTCCGGGGTGATCCAATGAGCGTAATAATGGAGTTGGTCGAGAGCAAATAGAAGGTCTTCTTTCTGTGCTATTTCGCAGATATTTGTTTTGTCCTCTTGGAGCAATTTTCGATAATGTAAAAGCTTTTCCCGTTCCTCTCGATTTCTTACTTGGAAAAGATTTCCCTTCTGATCATAGGCGAGAAGGACCCCTGCTTCTTCAAAGAGTTCCCGAATCGCTGCGACCCAGTGTGCGAAGCTCTCCTCCGGAGAAAAAGTTCCTCCGAGAATCTTTTGCGCCTCTTCCAATGTCATTCCTTTTGAAAGGGAGCATATTTCCAAGGATCCGTCATCTCGATCAACTCTCCCCCCGGGATAAACATAATTACCTCCCATAAAACTGCTTTTTTCGTGTCGTTTGAGGAGGAATACGTCGAACCCTCCAGGTTCCTTATTCCTTAGAAGAATAACCGTTGCTGCCTTCTTTGGCACAACTGTCATTATTCGATCCATCGCACAAATGTCTCAAGAGCATCTCTCGGAGATTTAAATCGGTTGATGGCGATATCCCAATCCGGGTACCCTAAAGCCACGCCAATCACCACATTTTTATTCTCTTGAATATTTAGCAGGTCTTTGATCTCATCTTCGTAAGCAGTGATTAAACCAATGGGACATGTCCCCAATCCTAATTCATGGGCAGTCAGGACGAAGTATCCTAAGGCTATTCCAATATCCACCATGCGAGCCTTTGGAAATGAGTCATTCAGGCAGAGGAGAATGGCCACAGGAGCCCCATAAAAGTTACAACTTCCTTCATTGATATATTGGTCAGGATCGACTCCCATTTCTTCGAAAAAGGGTTTCATTAATGCGAGGGTTTTGGCTCCTCTTTTTCCATACATTTTAGGCAAAGGCTTGACGTTTCCGGGACTGCAAGCAATCTGTTTCTCGTGGTAGGACTTGAATAGCCTGCGGCTCAATCTCTCTTTTTCTTCTCCGGTCACGACAATAAATTCCCAGGGCTGGAGATTGATGGCGGAGGGAGCATGAATGGATAGCCTTAAAATTTCTTCGAGCCTCTCTTTGGGAATTGGATCAGACTTAAAGGCCCTGATACTCTTTCTCTCATTCATCGCTTTGAGCAAATCCATAGTAAACTCCTTTTTGTTCTCAAGAACAAATATTCTTTTTGAAGCGTACCTTATCCAACTTTACACTGTCAAGGCGGTATGTATTGAGGCTTGACATTATTGTGAAGCACCGCTATTTTGAAATCACAGATCCCCCCCCTTGCTAAGAGGCTGAGTCGTAATCATGATGGAAGGTAGATACGGGCGGAACAGACAGTCAGGCTCCTCAGCTTTAGAATACGGTCATT
>CAZEKS010000132.1:0-6345 GCA_964512795.1 uncultured Syntrophaceae bacterium | reverse complement strand
TGCGTGAGTAATGAGGCTCTGGACGGCGGCGCCTCCCTTTGCCAAAGGGAGGAGATTGGTGTAATCGTTTCTAATCCCTGCCTGCCGGCAGGCAGGCGTGTAATTAGAGATTTCTGGCCCTTTCCAGAAATCTCCTTAATTCTTCTTGACTTTCATGAAAAAATTTAATAAAAGGTGACTCATGATTCTGCGACTTGAAGAGATTGAAAAGAAGGTTTGGGAAGAGGAAAAGCTTTTCCTCATGAAGCAGGTTGGGATTCTTTTGATCAAGAACAATGCGATCAAATTCGGTGACTACATCTTAGCCTCAGGAAAGAAAAGCCCTTACTATATTGACCTGAGACAAACCATTTCCAGCCCGATCACCATGGACTGGATCGCCAATTCTTTGACCCGAATCGTCCTCAATGAAATCGGGACGGGTAAGATTGACAAGATTTTAGGAGTCCCGACAGCAGGGGTTCCTTTTGCAACGGTGGTGAGTCAGAAGTTAGGTATTCCTCTGATTTATTATCGACAGGCCAGAAAAGAACATGGGGTAAGGAAGAAGATTGAGGGTATTCTGGAACGGAACGATCGGGTTCTCGTGATCGATGATCTCATCACCACGGGTGAAAGTGTCATTGAGACAGCAGAGGTGATCAGAGATCAGGGAGGTGTGGTTAACGAACTGGTTGTGCTTTTGGATCGGGAGCAAGGGGGCCAGCAGAGGCTCCGGTCATCCCGTATTGAACCTCATGTCCTGTTTAAGATTTCAGATGCCATGACATGGCTTAACAAAGTGGGTCTCATCGAAGATAAGATCTACGAGAAATTGATAAAATATATCGAAGAGGAAAGTCAGGCGGCTGCCATCAGTTGATCCCGACCTGTCAGGCATAATACCCAATCGCCCATCCGTTTCGATACGACCTGCAGATTTCCAATCTACGTTGTGACAACCTGCCCACCCCCAGTTTCTGTAATTAACCGTCGGTAAGATTGTTTACTGATTCGTGTAACATTGATGCCCTATACTCTAAGTATTCTTGTCATTCCTGCGCAAGCAGGAATCCAGTAGATGCAGTTTTTCTGGATTCCCGCTTTTGCGGGAATGACGAAACAGCGGGCATTCATTATGCTTTTTGAGTAGTCGAAGAATTTGATTGTTTAAATAAAGGTATCTATTTAGGTGGTTGAAGTCACACTCTAAAATCCCTCCCTACCTCCCTTTTCCAAAGGGAGGAGAAATGTTTCTCCCTTTTGACAAAGGGGGATGAAGGGGGATTAGACGGTCTTTTTCAAAGCGTTTAAGTGTTACAATAAAAGAAGGTACGTGAGGAAAGGAGACTCCTTCCAAGGGGTCTCCTTTCGTTTTAGGCAATCTTTCTCTGGGCCTCTGCCTTGGCTTTAGCAATGGTTTCGTCCTCTTTTTTCACATCTTCCAAGGTCTTGGGTTTCACCTTATCCGGCATTGGCTCCAATCCATATTTCCACTTCAAGAACTCTTTCCCCGTCTGGGGAAATAGTGCATAAACCAGCGTATCACATAGATCTTTGGCTAAACCTTTCGTTTCTTCCTTGACCTTGTCCATCTCCGGCTCTATCAAATCCGCAGGCCGGCACGTAATGGGCTCCTTGCCTCTTTTATATCCCTTCAACACCAGCTTCTTGATCTCATCAGAAATTGGTAGAGGAGGTTTCCCATAAAGACCATATACGTAATCCTGCGTCTCCTTCGAGATCATCTTATACCGACCGAATAAAACGTTGAGGACAGCCTGAACCCCCACAATCTGGGAAGTGGGCGTCACCAGCGGAGGATAGCCCAGATCCTTTCGGGTCTGAGGAAGCTCGGCATAAACTTCATCCAACCGATGCAGAGCCTTCTGCTGCTTGAGTTGACTCACCATGTTCGAGATCATCCCCCCGGGTATCTGATGCCTCAGCACATTTGTATCAATCACCGCCATCTTCGTCGTATCCAAGAATTCCCGATATTTAGGTGCAATGCTTTCTATATATTCTCCGAGCTTCAGCAATTTGGAGAGATCCAACTTCGTATCCCAAGGTGTCCCCTCCAAAGCCACCACAATCGGCTCCACTGCAGGCTGTGAAGACCTAAGTGCGAAAGGAGCCAAGGCCGTATCCACGATGTCCACCCCTGCCTCAACCGCCTTAAGATAGGTCATCGATGCCATCCCACTCGTATAATGGGTATGTAGTTGAAGGGGAATCTTGATGGTCTTCTTCAAAGTCTTAACCAATTCGTAGGCATCATAAGGAGCCAGCAACCCTCCCATATCTTTGATGCAGATGGAATCTGCACCCATCCCCTCCAATACCTTTGCCTTCTCAATATAGTAGTTGAGATTATAAACCGGCCCTCCCATCCTCCTCTCGGTCAAAGAATAACAGATCGTCCCCTGAATATGCTTTCCTACTCGCTTGATCACCTTGAAGGCCGTCTCAAAGTTTCGCTCATCATTGACCGCATCAAAACAACGGAAGATGTCAATCCCCACCTCGGCTGACTTCTCGATGAAGGCCTCCACCAGGTCATCCGGATGGTTCCGGTAAGCGACCAGATTCTGACCCCGAAGAAGCATCTGGAAGGGAGTTCTGGGCATCAATTTCTTCAACACCTTCACCCTCTCCCAGGGATCTTCTCCTAAAAACCGATGGGTTACATCAAAGGTAGCTCCTCCCCACATCTCCACCGAATGGAACCCCACCTTGTCCAGTTCCTCAGCAATGGGAATCATATCCTCTGTCCTCATTCGAGTGGCTAAACTTGATTGGTGCCCATCCCGAAAGGTCGTATCCGTTATCTTGAGAGCCTTTTTTTCTATCTTATCCATCGCTTCCTCGCTTCCATTTTTTTACTCCTTCACGAACCTTTTGATACTCATAAGGGAATTTTTTCCCAAACCACTTGCGACGCCGTCTGCAAATCTGTTAACATATTGAGAAATTTTTTTCAAATGAAAGCTTTCAAATCTCATCGTATCCTAGGAGAGCTCTGAGAAACTAATATACGCTCTCTGCATTTTACATCTGTGTAATCGGTCATAATCTGCGTAATCAGAGATTTCGAGGCTTTTTCAGAAATCTCCCCAATTCTTCTTGACAAAAAGAGTTTTTTTTATGTATTTATCTCTCTAATTTAGTGGTGAAGGGCTAGAAAGAAATGTTTACTTTAAAATTGGATGAAATACCAGAAGAAGGTCTGGATCTGAAGTGGAATGAGGAAGTGTCTTCCTTGTCAACCTACCTGAAAGATCTTTCAAACATCGATTTTGACTTCGAGACCCCGCTACAATCAGAAGTCAAAATTGTGAGGGCAGGTCGATCGATCTTAATCACAGGGAAGGTCCAAACCTCTCTTCGATTGCAGTGTGTAAGGTGCTTGAAAGAATTTCCCCATCCGATTTCTACTACCTTTGAACTCACCCTTCACCCCTCAAGAGAGGCCCCCTCTGAGGAAGAGACGGAATTAGGGAGTGAGGAGATGGAGTCGAGTTTCTTCGAGGGAGGAGAAGTTCACCTGTCCGAGATCTCCTGCGAACAGATTTTTTTAGAAATCCCTTGGCAGCCCCTTTGTCAGGAGGAATGTAAAGGGCTTTGCTCGGTATGCGGGAAAGATCAAAATATTTCTTCCTGCGGATGCGTGAAGGAGGAATGGACATCAGGCTTTTCTGCTCTTAAGAATTTAAAACTTGATTAATACCGCTATAATCTGTTATGTGGAAAAGATAAAGTCATTGAGCCAAATTGTTAATTCAACATCTGGACATCATTGCAACGGATGAGAAAGGATGCATTCGAATGGGAGTTCCAAAAAGGAGAACATCCTCAGCAAGAAGGGATCAACGTCGAGCCCATAAAAAGTTAAGTGCTCCTAACTTCTCTTTGTGTCCTCAATGCCATGAGCCCTTACTTCCTCACCATATTTGTCCCCATTGTGGAACTTACAAGGGGAGAGAGATCATCAAGGTGGAGGAAGAGAAGTAAACCCCGTTAGAGAGGAGGGGGATGCCCCCCCTTTTTTAGGAGGGATTGTCGAAGACTCGACTCTACGAGAAGTCTTATTTATATTATCCTCGGTCTTGAGCCTAACCAATCTTCTATGAATGGCAGGGCTTTCTAACGGGGTAAATCATTTAGGATGATATTAGGGAAAAGGTTAAGATGAAGATCGCTGTCGATGCTATGGGAGGCGATTTTGCCCCTCAACTTGTTGTTGAAGGAGCTGTTTTAGCTGCGAAACAATATGGCGTCAAGGTGGTTTTAGTGGGGGACGAGGATCAGGTGAGTAAAGAACTGTCCAGGTACCCTACCTCGAAACTTCCTATCTACATCCATCATGCTCCATTTGTGGTCGCCATGCATGACTCTCCATCTACGGTAATCCGAAGGATGAAAGATACCTCTATCAAAGTGGCCTTCGATTTGGTAAAAGAAGGGCAGGTGAACGGGGTGGTCTCCGCCGGAAATTCGGGAGCGGCCATGGCCTTGGCGATGTTTATCTTGAAAAAATTGGAAGGCGTGGAACGACCTGCTATCGCTACAATCCATCCTACCCCGAAAGGCAGCACGGTCCTCATTGATTCTGGCGGCAATGTGGATTGCAAACCTTTTCATCTTGTCCAGTTTGCCATGATGGGGGATGCCTATGCAAAATATATCCTGAGAAAGGAAGAGCCTCGAATTGGTGTTTTGAGCAATGGAGAGGAAGAGGGAAAAGGGAATGAGCTGACACGAGAGGTTCACGACATTTTGTCAGAGACCGATTTAAACTACATTGGTTATGTAGAGGGTAGGGATCTCAATAGCGGAGAGGTGGATGTGATCATCTGCGATGGTTTTGTTGGAAATGTAGCATTAAAAATAAGTGAAGGGCTTTGGGAAACCATCCATGCAATCCTCAAATGGGAGGCACAGGATAATATCAGGGCGAAGGCAGCTTATTTCCTGATGGGACGGGCGATTCGCCGCCTGGAAAAGAAATTAGACTACGCTGAATATGGAGGAGCTCCTCTTATAGGGATAAACGGCAATTGTGTGATCTGCCACGGTTCGTCGAATGCCAAAGCCATCATGAATGCCATTCTTTTAGCCTTGAACGTGGCCAAGAATAGACTGAATGAACATGTCATTGAAGAGCTTAAGGAGAAAGAAGATCTGTTTCGTCTGGGACAAAAGCGTCCGGAAAAGTTGAATGAGGCGGTAAAATCGATACATTAATGTCCTTTAGACCAACGAGGAGGAAACCCTATTGGATTATTTTCTCACACCAGAACAAAAGATGATTCGAGATTTAGCGAGGAAGGTCGCTGAAGAGAAGATGTTGCCGGTCCGGGCAGAATTGGATGAGAAGGAAGAGTTTCCAGGGGAGATTATTAAAGTCAGCGCGGAAGCCGGTCTTATGGGTGTCTCAATGCCAGAAGAGTATGAGGGCTTTGGAGGAGGTATCTTAGAATATTGTTTGGTTGCAGAGGAATTGAGCCGGGTCTGTCTCGGAATCGCAACCAGTGTGGTCGCAAGCGGTTTGGGCGCCATGCCCATCCTGCTTTTTGGAAACCCTGAACAGAAGAAACAATATCTCCCTGACATCGCTAAAGGGAAAAAATTAGCTGCTTTTGGGTTAACTGAGGCGGATGCGGGAAGTGATGCAGGTGCCCTCCGAACGACGGCCATCCGAAAGGGGGAGGGGTATGTTTTAAATGGAACCAAGCAGTGGATCACGAACGGTGGGGAGGCGGAAATCTACTCGATCATAGCCATGACCAATCGGTCGAAGGGGCCCAGAGGAGCCAGCGCCTTGATTGTCGAAAAGGGAACTCCGGGCTTTACTTTTGGGAAGAAAGAGAAGAAAATGGGCATTCGGGCCTCTGCCACCCGGGAACTGGTCTTTCAGGATTGCTTTGTTCCTCAGCAAAACCTCATTGGGAAAGAAGGAATGGGATTTATCGTCACCATGAGGACGTTTGATCGAACCCGACCTGGGGTAGGCGCCCAGGGCGTTGGATTGGCTCAGGGGGCGCTCGATGAGGCGGTCCGTTATGCCAGAGAACGAGAACAATTTGAAAAGAAGATCATTTCTTTCCAGGCGGTTCAGCACATGTTAGCCGATATGGCTACTCTCGTAGAGGCCGCAAGGGCATTGGTTTATTCTATCGCCCGCTATATTGATCAATCGGAAAATCCCAAAGAGATTTCAAAAGTCTCCGGAATGGCTAAGGTCTTTGCCAGCGATGTCGCTATGAAAGTGACCACCGATGCGGTTCAGATCTTCGGAGGCTATGGATACATGAGAGATTATCCCGTTGAGAAGATGATGCGGGATGCAAAAATTCTCCAGAT
>CAZEKS010000131.1:0-6366 GCA_964512795.1 uncultured Syntrophaceae bacterium | reverse complement strand
TTTCTATTTCTACCATCCCCAGCATAAATGCTGGGGCTTTCTAACGGGGTAAATATCAATCGAAGGGCATCTCAATGAGTCTGCTGCTATGGAGTCTTTAAAACACCTTCTTCGAGTAATTCTCTTATCTTGGTTAGGAGCATTTTGTATTTGAAAGGCTTCGTTATAAAAACATCTGTTCCCACTTCATAGCCAAGGTTTTCATCCTTTTCTTGAGCGCGGGCTGTAAGCATCACCACGGGAATTTTCTTATACTTTTCATCAAATTTGAGCATCCGGCAAACCTTGTAGCCATCTATTTTGGGTAGCATCAAGTCCAATACAATCAAGTCAGGATTCTCTTCTCTCGCTTTTTCCAAAGCCTCTTTACCGTCATAAGCGATCAGGACTTCGTAACCAGCCTGCTCCAGCCTAATCTGAATGGCTCTGGTTAATTCAGCTTCGTCTCCTACAACCAAAATCTTCTTCTTCGTCATCATCTTACCTCCCTTTTTAAGAAGCCATTTCAGATTTTCTCCTCATCTCCTCATGCCTTTGAAGTATAGACCGCTGGTCTTGCCTTCTTCATCAACTCTTCTGCATTGCTGCCGTCATCTGGATAGGTGGCGCGGCCAAAATGTAATTTCATCCTCTCAGCCAGTCCCTGGCTAACCAGATAATCGGACAATTTCTGTTTTAACCTGCTTTCCACTCTCAAAGCATTCTCTGTCACAATTGACCAAAAAATGTACCCACCCATCCGCATCTCTTAAGACAACATCCCCTTTCCCGCGCAGGCTTTTCCGCAGCAGCCCTTCCATATCTTTTAAGATAGGCTCGATCCTTTCCTGCAAAAATTCTCCATTCAATGGGTTAGGGTCAATGAGAGATATGTTAAAAAGAGTTGTCGCTGAGCCAATCTTTGTTGCTTCTTTCACACTATTCATGACATGTTCCTGGAACAGTGTCGCAGGGCTGTATCTGGGCAGCGTAAAGATAAATTTGCTGCCTTTATTAAGCTCTGATTCCACCCAGATTCTGCCACCATGCAGTCGAATTAATGCTTCCGTGATGGCCAATCCTAAGCCCGTTCCCTTGGCTCCCGAGTCCTCTGTCCGATCAAACTGTTCAAATCGCGTAAATACTTTATCCAGATTCTCTGGCGCAATCCCTATTCCCGTGTCGGTGACACGACATTCAAATTCCTTTTCTTTGTCGGCGGTCTCAGCGGTAATCTTACCATTTCTCGGCGTGAATTTAATGGCATTTCCGATTAAATTGGTGAAAACCTGCCTTATCCTATCGCCATCAATATAGAGCGGCGGCAAAGATAAAGGGAATACGGTTTTCAATTCAATCTGTTTTTCATCTGCTTTTGGCTTAAATTGAGTGACCACGTCGTTGATGATAGTGGCCAGATCTACGAATTCCCTTTTTAATACCACCTTCTCGGCTTCAATCCTAGAAATATCCAAGAGGTCTTCGATGATTCCGCTCAGGCGATCGATATTACCCTCGATAATGGACAGATATTCTCTCTGCTCCGGGTTGAGCTTGCCCGGTATTTCATCGGAAATGATCGAGGCGTACTCTCCCATGATCGTCAAGGGCGTACGCAGTTCATGGGAAACGGTAGAGACAAAGTCCGTTTTTAACTGGTCTAATTTTATCAGTTTTTCCTCTGCACTCTTTCTCTCGGTGATGGCGTGGATCGTTACCAGGTCAGCCTTTTCACCTAACCAGGTCGTTTCAGTTACCGTCATTTCACCCGTCCCTTGTCCTCCTTTTAATCGGAAGATCCCGATTTCAGTCCTGTCGTGATTCAATGGCATGCCGAACGGATCGTCGATAAAGTCTTCTTGATTGCGCCCAAAGATAGTTTCCGCAGCGGGATTCACATAGCGCACCAATCCATTTCGGTCCACAATGATAATGGCGTCAGCGCTTTTTTCCACAATACTATGAAAGCTTTGCTGGCTTAACTCAAGGTCGTCTTTTGCCTTTACCAAATCTTCCAAAACATTTAAAGTCGCCTTTGCGGAAGTCTTAAGGATTTTCTGATACCGGCCTGGGATGGGCTTTTTAAGCCCAACAGATCGTTCTGCGATTTGCCCACGGTTTTCCTTGATCGCTGCAATCATGTCGTTAAACGAATCAGCAAGCTGTTCCATCTCATCGGCGCTCTTAATGTCTATTGGGCAATCGAGATTGCCCTGGGCAATTTCTTCCGTGGCCCGCTGCAGTTTCTTGATCGACTTGACAAGAATCCCCCCGGAAATAAAGGCGATGGGGAGCAAGAACGCAAACCAAATAGCCGAAACCAAAATGGTATTTTGCAAAAGATAATGTCCCCAGAAATAGCTGATGATTTCTCCAACACAAACAAGGATGAGGGCGGGTAAACAAAAAATGAACACAAGCTTATACTGAATTTTAAGTCTTAACCTCAAGACTCATCTCCTAATTTCATCTCCAGCCTTTCCATCTTCTCTTTGAGTCCAAGCATTGCGAGTTCTCGATCCACTGCCGCTTTGACACTACCACTGAAACTCTCCTCTTCGTTCAGTACCCTTTCCAAATCCATGATTGTTTTTTGCCAGGCCGCACCATCTTCCCTCTAACACACAGTTTCAATATCAATATCAGTTTCGTTGCCGTTTCCAGCCCCTCCTTTTTAGTAGAAAAACCCGAGTCATGATTTGATCAGAGGGCTCGGGTTATTCAAAAACCTTACTCAACGGCATTCTCTCTCCTCCTTTTCGGAGGGCGTGGACCTCCCCATGAGCAGCAGAGCGCTGGTCTCGATGAAGCGAATATGCTCTGTTCCGGCAGCTGATCTCCTTTTAAGAAATGGCTCCTGCTGGAATTCCTCCTTCCTGGCCAGCCTCCACCAGGGCCATCCTCATCGAGGTCTCGTCAGATTCTCGGTCTCCCAATGTTCGTCTTAGTCTTATATGATTTGAAGCTGCATCTTATCAAAAAATATGAAGGAAGGCAAGCAGAATACCCTTTCAGAGTAACCCCTCAGGTTCTGAACATAAACCTTCCGGTCAATGGTGTACCTCGAGGGGGATTACCTTTTAGAATCAATGTCCTCTCAATATGGAAGGTGGGCTTAGTGAATCACTTCAGAACCGTCCGCGCGAGATCCAAAACAGTGACGAAGTTTATGGACACCATCGGGCATGAGAGAATCCTTTTCGGTTCGGATATCCCTTTGGAACGATGAAATGGGAATTGGAAAAAGTTCTCTTCCTGCCGATCGGGGATGAGAAGAGCGAATGGATACTTTCTAAAAATTAAAAGAGGCTGATTGGATGACCCTCAATAAATATGTCTCGTTATCCATACACAGATTTCTCAATGGATTGTCATCAACTCAATTCTTTTTTATAACGTCTCGTCTCTTGACCGGCAAGTGCCCCGTTAGCCCCGGCGTGCCTGTCCCGTCCTGACGGGATGGCCGGGGAGCTTCACTTTATGGACGTCCCCAAGACTACTATGGAGATTTGGAGTGGGTGAGCAATCGTAGAATCGTAAGAAGGAATTGATCGAAAGCGTATCCTTAAGATAGTGATCTGTCTAAAAAATACCTAACCTCAGAAACATGGAGACCGATCAGCGGTTAGTATCGACCTGTTCTTCTTTTTCTTCAATCAGTTTACTTTTCTTCTCTGAGCCTGAACCGGCAAGGATCGTGATGATATAAAACAGTCCCGCTAGGACAAGACCGATGGAGAAAATGCTGAAAAACAGTTTTGGCTTCCGGACCATGAGGTAGAGGAGGCCCAGCACAATAACGATGGCGATTATCGCATGGTTCTGAGCAAAGGAAACAATGCTGTTCACGAATCCTGAAAAATCCACGAGGCCTCCCTGCTAAAAGGCATGATACCATCCGCAAGGTCGATTGACCTTCTTTCCACACCCCGTACGATCACGTGCTGCAAAAGTCCTGGCATGTCTAAGTGAGCCACCCATGGCATGGGTTCAGATCAAAACTTAAAAATAGTGAAGCTCCCCGGCCATCCCGTCAGGACGGGACAGGCACACCGGGGCTTCCCGGGCACGCAGTGGCGAGAGGGATGCGAGCAAAGGAAATATCGTTTTAATTGTGCCCCTTCCTGCCTGCCGGTAGGCAGGGACCCCGCCTATCCCGCTTTAGCGGGACGGGACACTTGCCGGTCAAACAGATAACAATGTTTCCTGGGTTCTTCTACGGCTCCACGTCTTGATCATCATTCGCCGTATAGCGTTGTTTCGATTTCCTCCCTTGAATGAATTTCTCCTGCCAACTTTTGGGCAGCCTTTCTGTCCTCATACTTGCTGATAAGTACCCTATAGATGGGGGACCTGTCCTTCGTGACACCCGGCTGGGTAAACGCATCGTATCCCTTTTCCCGAAACTTCTTCGTGAGGGCCTGTGCCCTGTCTTCATTCTTGAAGGCTCCCAGCTGGACAGAGTAGAACGGTTTGTGCGCTATTTGGGACACGGACTCCGACGAGTCTGAAGAGGGCTGCTCAGGCGGTGTGGAAGGTACCGATGATGCAGGCGCAGAGATCTCAGCAACGTTCGTTGCCGGAGGCAACTGCGATGGCGATCCGGCCTTAGGAGCTGTGGATGGAACTCGTATGTGGGCTTTTATTGCCGGAGAAGGCGGAACCTTCCAGGTTGGCACGAATTGCTGATAAGCCATAAAACCTGCTCCGGCAATCACCAGGAGGATCACGATGCCAATCGCCGGCAGAAGAAGGGCAGAGCGTTTTTTCTCCGCTCTCCTAACGGTACGTGGCGAGGCAGCCGGTTTGTCTTCTTTGGGATGCCGGGAAGGAGGTGTCTTGCCCAAAATCGTTCCTGTCTTTTCGATCAGTTCTTCCGGTCCGAATGTCAGTTCCAGAAAATCCACGATCCCGTATTCCTCGAAATACTGGGAGCCCAGCGCTTTTTTCAGGGATGCAAGAATAATAATAGGGACTTTTATTAGGAGCGGAATGCCATGAATTGCCTTGCAGGGTTCGAGTCCTGTAGGGCTCAGGTCAGGGGGCTTGATGTAGATAAGCGAAGGCCTGAACAATTCGGCCATTTCAGCATTTGCATCCTGGCTTGAGACGGTATAGACCATGTAGCCCTCTGCCTCGAGAGGGGTGGTCATTCTCTGATCAATCTCCTGGCCTGCGTCTATGACGAGTATCGCTTCACCTGCCATATGTTTCTCAGGGTTGGACGAAGGGCCGACGCCTCATGCCTTTCAAGCATCGGCATAGGCTCAAAGTGTTTCCCAATATTTGGATGGCATGTCCTGGGCAAGCTTGAGTGCGCCGTCCGCTCCCGCAAAGAGCGGGTCCGCAACGCGGGTGATCTTGCAGGTGCCGTATTCCTTCAAGGCATCCTGCAGGTACTCGGCAATACCTCTGATAAGGCTTCCTCCGCCCGCAAGAACGATATTGTTCTTTATCTTCATCTGGAATTCAGGATCAAACCGGGCGATCATCTCGGTCGTGGTCTCGACGAGTGACGGCAGCATACTTTCGCATGCCCGCCGGATCTCCTCCTTGATGTCATGCATGACCGGTTTGCCATTCACCGGTAGCTCTACTCGAATCTGTTCATTGATGTCCCGAACAAAACTGAATTTCTCCTTAAACTGCCGCACCATGTTCTTATTGAACTTTGAGTTTGGATATTTGTCCATGAGATAATTGAAGAGCTGTTCGTCGATATAGTCGCCCGCCGTGAGAATGGTCCTCTGGTCTTCTTCGGAGGGAATCGTCCCATGCATGATGCAGAAATCGATGGTCCCGGCACCGATGTCGATGATGAGT
Organism: uncultured Syntrophaceae bacterium; assembly: GCA_964512795.1. Lineage (GTDB taxonomy): Bacteria > Desulfobacterota > BSN033 > BSN033 > UBA1163 > UBA1163. The sequence goes on along the minus strand of CAZEKS010000131.1, from coordinate 564 downwards.
GCGTCGTTCAGCAGATTCATTCCGTAGGCGATCGCAAAGGGTTCCGATACCACCATGAGGGTATGCACATATTCTACAACCGCCCTCCGGATGGCAAGCTTGTTGACTTTTAGCGAATCGGCGGGCACCCCAACCACCGCATGAATCTTCTGGCCGGGCTCAGGCTTTGCAAAATTAATAAGATGCCTGATGATTTCCTTGACCGCCCTCTCGCTGCTTTCGATCCCCTCCTTGATGATGCCTCGTTCAAGGGGCCTGCAGAAATCGAGGGAAAGCCGGTGCTGCAGAGCCTCGGCTCCGAAGAGTACAGGTTTGCCGACGACCTGTTCCGCGATAAAGTCCTTCGGCCAGCCGACGTAGCTCTCGATCCACTCCCGCATACCATGACTCGAAGAGATCGCACTTCGTGACGTTCCAAGATCGATGCCAACAAACAGGACATTCTCTTGTTTCTGCTCATCTTTTGGCTTCATGGGTAAGGGCTCCTTTATTGAGATAATCGAAAATACCGGCTGCAAGATATCTGGCAATATTCTCTCTGTGACTTTCAGAATTGAGCTCCCG
>CAZEKS010000130.1:0-6373 GCA_964512795.1 uncultured Syntrophaceae bacterium | reverse complement strand
AGCTGACGGGTTAGGATTAAGGGATATCCTTTCCAGCATGTCTGGAATTCACCCCTGAAAATTGGGTCCCCCGCTTAGTTCAATTCGGCCGATATTTTACAAGAGAATATATATAAACTACCAATCCTTGTCAACCGTTTTTTAAATATGGAGCATAGTGCCTCACTCTCATGTGGAAATTTGCTGAGATCCGGTGGGGATGCTCAAAAAAATCTTATAGCGGTAACCTCAGCTTGTCCCTGAACTAAGAGAATGATCCCAACAGTGCATGAACTGTGGTGCTATTGATAGTGTATATGATCCCTACCCTCAAAAATTTAGTCCATCCAGTTGATAAGATTTTCGGAGGCATTCCCGCTGAATCTCTGCTTTCTCCCACGCTTCAGTGAGGCATTACTACGGAGCCCCACAGACAGAGACCATGGTTCCTAATTAACGCCTCTGTGGGGATCTATCCCCCGTCTATCGTTAGGACAGGCCGGCCAAAAACCGTGCTTGCACACCGAAGTGCCTCTTTCGCCGAAACCCTTCGTTCAGGTAGGTGTTACAGCACGCAGGCTGGGTTTTCTACTGCCTGGGTAAATAACGATCATCCGTTTACAAAATTTTGCCTGTTTTGCCAAGAAGTCGCTCCTGCCAGCTTAATTCTCCCAATTTCTGACCCTTACAATAATTCAATTACCCTTAAAAATCCATCGATTATTCAATCAAAATACACAAATTAAGGCATTGGCATTTATTTTGCAATTAAATCACAAAAAACACGGTAAAAGGGAGCTAATATAATGCCTTTGATGGACAAAGATATCGTCCTAACAACCAATGAAGCAATCCAATATCTTAAGATTTCCAAACCCACTTTCCTGAAGTATATCCACCTTGGAAGAATCAAGGCCGCCAAAGCCGGGAACGGCTGGAGGGTACACCAATCCGAGTTATACCGATTTCTGAATGTAATGGAAAGGTAATAAATGGCATGAATGAAAATTCATCAAGCCCAGCTGAACTCTGCATCGTTGCTGACATCGCCGAGCTCAAAAAAGCCGAAGGGGAAATCGCCGCCTGGAAGAACCGCTATGAGCTGTTGATTGCAGTCTCTGGGCAGCTCATTCACGAGTACGATGTCAGCACGGGCGACATCATATGGGGCGCCCGCCTCGAGCAGGTATTGGGATATTCCCCAGATGAGATGCGAGTAGGGATTGCCCAATGGGAGGAGACGATCCATCCGGAGGATCGGGTAAAAGCCCTTCGGATGTTGAAGATTGCGGAAAAAAATTTAACACCCTTTGACGCGCAATACCGCTTCCGCCATAAGGACGGCGCCTATCGCTGGATCCACGACTGGGGAAATTTCATGACCGATGGTTCGGGAAAAGCAAGGCGCATGATCGGCATCATGCAAGACATCACCGCGCGCAGGCAGGCTGAAAAAGAATTGCAGGAAAGCGAGGCACGCTATCACAGCCTGTTTAAGAAGAATCAGGCGGCCATGCTGATGATCGATCCGGAAACAGCGGCCATTGTGGATGCCAACTTGGGCGCCTGCATTTTCTACGGTTACCCCTATGAAAAGATGCTCAAGCTTAAGATTACGGACATCAACACCCTGACGGCAGAGGAGGTCAAGACCGAGATGCAGCGTGCCCTGACCGAGCAGCACAATCATTTTTACTTTCAGCATCGGCTGGCGAATGGTCAGATCCGGGACGTCGAAGTCTACAGTGGCCCGCTCTTCATGCGTGGCAAACAACTGTTGTACTCTATCATTCACGACATCACCGAGCGCAAGCGGGCTGAGGAGGCATTGCGACAGTCCAACGATCAGTTGCTAGAGCTAAACAACCAGAAAAATGAATTTTTGGGAATGGCGGCTCATGACCTGAGAAATCCAATTGCCGTTATACAAAATTCTTCCTCAGTCCTATCGAGATATTCAAGCGAAAATCTAACGGAAAAACAGAAAGAATTTTTGAAAAAGATCTATGATACAAGCAAATTCATGCTCGAACTCTTGAATAATTTATTAGATATATCAAAGATTGAATCAGGAAAATTGGACCTGGAGATATCGAAGAATAATTATCCAGACTTTGTAAGAAAGAATATCGAATTTAATGGATTCTTTGCAACGGAGAAAGGCATTACAATCGATTCAGTGCTTTCGGATGACATCCCTCTGGTCAATTTTGACAAGAATAAGATAGAGCAAGTATTGAATAATTTAATAAGCAATGCCATCAAATATTCTCATCCCAATACGACGATCCGTATCGAAGTCTTAAAGGAAAAGGACTTTGTGGTCACCAAAGTAATTGACCAGGGACAAGGCATTCCCGAAAATGAATTACCCCATGTTTTTAAACCCTTTCAAAAAGCAAGCACCAAACCAACGGCGGGTGAAAAAAGCACGGGTCTTGGGTTGGCCATTGTAAAGAAAATCGTCGAAGGGCATCAAGGTATCATCGGGGTTGAAAGTGAAGTTGGAAAAGGCTCAAACTTCTTTTTTGGATTGCCTCTCTTGGATAAGGGGTGAACCCCGTTAGAAATCACGGGGCTTTTACTCCGACTTTTTTATTAAGGAATGAAATACAAATCCAGGTCATCCCCGCAGATAAAATGCGGGGCTTTCTAACGGGGTGAACAGGATATGGACCTCGCAGCCTTATCAATGCAAAAAGTGACCAAGCCTTCAAAATCGAAGGACGAGTCCAGACACTATGTTGTTTTCAGGATTGATCAGCAGCGCTATGCTTTGCCATTGGATCATGTGATTCGAGCTGTACGTATGGTGGCCGTTACCCCTGTTCCCGATGCGACCAATTCGATGTTGGGTATTATCGCGATGGCTGGACAGATGCTGCCGGTGATCGACTTGAGACGGCTTTTCGGCCAAGCGGGCAATAATCCTGAATTACAGGACGTCCTCTTGATCGTTCAGATACAGGACCAAACGGTCGCAGCCATTGTAGGTGAAGTGTTGGACATTATGGAATTTTCATTAAAGCAGATCCAATCTCCTCCAGCGGCTGTGTCGCAATCGCGCTTTCTTTCAGCGGCCGTCCAGCAGGAGGATACCTTGATATTGGTCCTCGACGCCTCTCGGCTGTTGCCGAACAATGACGTGGGAAACGGTTAATAGGTTGACTCGATGAAGAAACAGGATCCCCTCGATGACAAAAACTATCTGCGGTTCTATGAGCTGATTCAGATGCGCACGGGCATCCGGGTCGGAGAGAATCGTCGGGAAATTCTGGCCCAGGCCTTAAAGGAAAGCCTCGAATCTGTTAAATGTACAGGCTTGGATCAATTTTTTTCATGCCTACAGGACGCCCAGACAGACAGCGAAGTCTGGAATAACCTGATTAGAAAAATAGCCGTCGGAGAAACCTATTTTTTCCGTGATTCGGATACCATCGAGGCACTGCACCGCTATATTCTACCGGACCTGATTGCTCGTCACCAGACAGACCGCACCTTGCGCCTGTGGAGTACCGGTTGCGCCACCGGGGAGGAACCCTATACCCTCGCCATCCTGCTCCGTCAGATCCTCTCCAATATCGACCGATGGAAAATCCTGATCCTGGCGACAGACATCAACCGTCAATTCCTTTCACAGGCCATTGCTGGCCGCTACCGCGCCTGGTCCTTTCGCGAAACGGACCCGGCCATCCAGTCCATCTACTTCACCCGCGACGGCGACACCTTCACTCTGGAACCCGCTGTGCGGGAGATGGTCACCTTCGCCTATCACAACATGGCTGAAGACAACTATCCTTCACCGACCAACCAGACAAGCAACCTCGATCTGATCCTCTGCCGGAACGTGACCATCTACCTTCCTACCTTTCTCATTCAAGACATTGCAAATCGATTTTATCAATGTCTGTCGAACGGCAGCTGGCTGATCGTCGGGCCGAGCGAAACCCATCTCGAGATTTACAGGCAGTTTCAGACGATCCATTTTGATAGAGCCATCGCTTACCAAAGGATCTCTGGTATCCCTGCATTTCCCAGTCTGGGGACCACGGTACCGGAGCAGATTGACCGCAGCGTGACGTGTCTCCAGCTGAACCCACTTACGATGACGCCGTCAACCCGTCAGGAAGCGCAAATGACTCCTACGCCGGGCGATACATCCTCCGCCTCGATTCTGCAATCGCCACGTGTCGATAAACCCCTCGCGTCATTATTCTGTAACCCCACTTATGACATTCGGATCGTCGGACCTCCCGATTCCGAAGTTAACCCTGAGCGGCACCTCCTGACTCCGCCTTCAAAGGCGGGGCTTGACGCCGAATGGGCCGACCTCTGTCAACAAGGCGAAGAGTTTGTGAAGCAGTGCCGATATGAGGAAGCTCGTGAATGCTTTCTTTCCTATTTGGCAAAGGAACCCGGATCCAGTACAGCACTGCACCGGATGGCCTGCTTAGAGGCCAATGCCGGGCGGCTCAACGAAGCCCGAAAGTGGGGCGAAGAGGCACTCGATCACGATCCGTTGCGAAGTGAAGTGCACTATACGTTAGCGCTCATCCATGAGATGCAGGGAGATCTGCAGGAAGCCATCAACCGGCTCAAGAAAGTGATCTACCTGGACCCCAATTTCATTTTGGCCCATTTCGGACTATTCCATCTCTACCAGCGAACCGGTAACCCGATCGAAGCTGAACGGCATCGCATACTAACTGTTCACCTGGCTTCCAAACTTACACCCGATGCCGTTTTGCCAGGCTCGGACGATTTGACTGCAGGGCAGTTGTTAACTATGGCCCGGACCGTCAAACACAACCGGTCATGATATTAGGAGGGAAGTCATGACGGAGCGAGAGCGACAGAAAGTCCAAAAGACCGTGATTGCAAAACCACAAGACGCGCAGGGCATCCTTGCAGAGCGCGCAAGGTTACTGGCCAGGCCTCCGGAAAAGAAAACAGCCAGTGGAGAAACGATGGAGGTCCTGACATTCCATCTGGGAACGGAGTATATAGGAATACCGACGGAGGGGGTGCATGAGATTCAGCCTCTGAGCGCACATAACTGGTCACATGTGCCGTGTGCGCCCGACTTCATCGTGGGGATCGTAAACCTGCGCAGTCGGATTTACTCCATCATGGATCTGGCAGTGTTTTGGGGGCTTCCACCTCGTCCGCTTTCCGACAAAGCCCATATTCTCCTGGTGAGAAGCGCCCATCAGAAAATGGAATTGACGCTGCTTACGGATGATCTCGACAAGGTGTCGCGCCTTCGAATGGATGACCTGAATCCAACCCCTCACACTGTTTCGGCCAAGGTGCAGGCTCATGTGCGAGGCGTTACGGCCGACATAATGATGGTCCTCGATCTGGAATCACTGCTTTCTGACCCAAACATCATCGTTTACGAGGGAGAATGATGTCGATACCAGTGTTCTTCGTCGGCCAAAGACCGCTAATAAAAAAGGAAAGGAGTTCATTGTGACGATCAAAAAATTTTTCTTACTGTTGTATGGCGCATTTTTCATTCTCCTGATTGCCCTCGGCCTGATGTCTACCATGTTGAATCTCAATCAGGAGGATGTGAAGCGAAGCGAAGAGAACCGCTACCAATCTTATCTGCTTGGCAATGAGCTTCGTCAAAGCTTGGATGATTTGACCCGCTTTGCAAGGTCTTACGTGATAACCGGTGATCCCAGATATGAACAACAATATCAGAATGTGCTGGCAATCCGCGAAGGCCAAAAGGCACGTCCAGATGGCCAATCCGCTTCTTTGATGGATCTCATGAAAAAGGCTGGCTTTACTACTGAAGAGATTAACGAAATGAACGAAGCAAAGAGCAGGACGGAGTCTCTCTTAAAAATCGAAGAAAAAGCCTTTCTTGCGATGAAGGGCCAGCATGACGACGGCACTGGAAAGTTAAAAACAGGCAAACCAGACCAGGCCCTGGCGATCCGGTTGATGCATGACGAGGCTTATCAGATCGAAAAGCTCAAGGCCATGGCACCCATTGACGATTTTATTGCCATGCAGAATTTCCGGACGAAATCGACGTTAGAGAAGATCACGAAACGGGGCAAATTGTATTTAAACATAAGCATAGGCCTGCTGATCATGCTCTCGGCGATCGTTGTGGTTTCCCTGATCACCATCAACCGCAAGGTCAACAAGCCCATCCAAAGCCTGCAGGATGCAACCCATCATGTCGCCATGGATCTTTCACAGCTCACGCAGGTGGCCACAGGCTTAGCGAACGGCGACCTGTCTCAGACCGCTCAGATCCAGACCCGACCGTTGGAGATCAAAACAAAAGACGAACTCGGCAATCTGGCCCAAAACTTCAATCAGATGATTGCCCAACTGCGGGAAACCACAGATGCTTACGCAAAAATGGGCGAGA
>CAZEKS010000129.1:0-6462 GCA_964512795.1 uncultured Syntrophaceae bacterium | reverse complement strand
AATATTTATCAAGCCTCAATAGATCGGGGTAAGATTGTGAAGTGAGAAGGAGACCTTCCACGGGAACCCTTCCCGTCTTATAAAGGACGATCAGCCTGGAGAAGAGCTCCTCTTTGGTATGCTCCATTCCTTTGCTGAGCATGAGGATCTGATGGCTTGTCTGACGAAGCCTTTCCTGGGTTTGGGTCAACTGCGTCTCCATCTGTTTTAATTCTTTCTCCTTCCGATAAAGCTCAACTTCCAGGAGATGGAGGTTCCCGAGGATGGAGGATTCTTTTCCCCGAACCTTTTTTTCCTTCTCCTTGGTTAAGTTAATTTCTTTTTTAATGTCTTTGAGGTCCTTCTTTTTTTGAGTGATGTCCTTGTCAATCTGATCGGCCGGGGCGGACCAAAGCGTCCCGAAGAAGATCATCCATCCTATCAGAAAACCTCCCATCCCAATCCATTTCTTACTCAAAGACCCTTTCATTTGTATTTTAGAACCCTCATTGAAGCGACGATGCTCCCGAAAAAACCAAGTACCATTCCTCCTAATAATATCCAGGCAATGGTCTCCGGTGGCAAAAAAAGGACGGGGATCTTTGCCAACCACGACTGCATCGACGGGGGAATGTAGAGAAAAAACCCCTGATGCAATAAGAAAAGAAAAAGAATCGCCAATCCGCCTCCGAGGAGACCTTGAATAAACCCTTCCACATAGAAAGGGACTCGGATAAACGCAGGACTTGCTCCCACCCAGCACATGACTTCGATCTCCTCCCGACGGGACGAGATGGTTAATTGGAGGGTGTTGGAGGTGATGAATACAATCGCGATGAGGAGAAGCCCTCCCAGTATCCATTGGGTGAGGCGTAGGATATGGACGAGCACAGAAAATGTTTCCACCCACTCTTGTCCGTATTGAATTTCCTCAAATTGCGGAATTTCTTTCAAACGAGCGACCACCTCTTTAATCCCTGTGGAATTCCGATAATCCTTCTTTAGTTGAATTTCGAAAGAAGGCGGAAGGACCGTGGGTTGAATCCCTTCGAGAAGGTTCTTCTGCCGACCCAACTTCGTTTCCATAAAGGTCATCGCATCATAGGGGGAGACATATCTTACAATCTCGACCCCTTCAAGGAGTCGAGTCTTATTTAAGAGAGGCTCCACTTCACCGGAAGGGGTTCCTCGCTTCAAGTAGGCGATGACCTCGATTTTGTCCTCCCATATCTTGAGGAAGTTGGTCAGGTTGAAGGCGAGCAAAGTAAAGGTCGAAAAGATGAGCATCGAGATGACAATGATGCCGATGGTGATGAGATTTGGGAATAAATTCCCCATCATGTTTTGAAAAGTCCGTCTCGTCACATACTTTAAAAAAAACATCATTCCCCTGCCTTAACCTCCCGACCCTTATCGTTATCCACCTTTTTTCCATTCAAGATCTGCCCATTCAAGATTTGAATGACACGATAAGGAAAACGTTTAACGAGTCCCGTGAATTGAGTGGCAAACACGATCGTCGTTCCATTTTGGTGGAGATCGGTAAAGATCTCCATGATATCAAGGGTCATCCTCGCATCCAAATTCCCTGTGGGTTCATCGGCGAGAATCAAGGGGGGTGAATTGACTAGAGCCCGGGCGATAGCCACCCGCTGTTGTTCTCCCGCAGAGAGGGCAAGGATAGAATCTTCTTCTCTCTCTTCAAGCCCAACGCGACTCAACATGTCCGAGGCTTTGCTTTTTGACTCCTTCCGGGTATGACCGGTGACTTCCAGAGCGAGGGCCACATTTTCGTTTACGGTCCGGTCTTTCAATAATTTAAAATCTTGCGAAACGATTCCCATCGTCCTTCTCAATTGATAGATTTTTTTAAAACCAGGTTGGGTGATATGCATTCCATGAACGACGACCTCCCCACTCGTCGGCCTTTCTGCACAGGATAGGATACGGAGGAGAGTGCTTTTCCCAGAACCACTGGGACCAGCGATGAATGTGAATTCTCCTGATAAGATCTCCAAGTTGATATCCGAAAGAGCGGAGATCTGACTGGGGTAAGTCTTAAAAACCTCGTACATCTCAATCATGGCTTCACTCATCATCAAATCAAAACAAAACTAACACGAGTCCTGATTTTTTTCAAGAAAATTAAGGGGTTAATGATTCGCAGTGTGATCTTTGACGGGTTTGACAGGTTAAATGATAACCTTTTCTAATAGAATTTAAAGAAATTTATAAATTCCTTCTTTTCTCGACGGCTCCCTTAAGGGCATCGGGATTGTATCCTCTGATGATAATCCCTTCAATATCGATGAGGGGAACACCCGTCGAGCCACCGCCCTTGCTCAACATCTCTTCCCTCTTACTTTTATCCCGTTCAATGTCGTATTCGACCAAGTAAACGGCCAACGAACGCAGATAACTTCTCGCCTTGACACAATAGGGACACCATGATGTCATATACATAATGACATGGATATTCCCATAGGCTCTTTTCTCTTTAACACTTTCATTTTGGGGCTTTTGGGAATTTTCGTTTTTCTTTGGTCTCTCTGTCGCGTCTTCTTTGAACTCCTTTATCTCCGCATTTACTCCAGGCGGGGGTGGAGTATCAGAAAAAACTACATTCCCATCCTTATCTTTCCATTTATAGATCTCCCCGGATACCGCAGGGGATGCCGGTGATAAAAAGATAACCAAGAAAAGGACGACAATGATCCGTCTAAATTGGTTTTTCATTTCTTTTGCGCCCCCCTCCCGTTACTGCCTTTTTGCAAGGGCTTCTTTTACAATTGTCTGGATGATCTTATTTTTTCTCTTGCTTATTTTCTTGTTTTTTCTCTTGTCCTTTCTCTTGAATCGAGACCAGCTCGATCTCGAAAATCAGCGCTGTATTTGGTCCGATAACTCTCCCCGCACCCCGCTGACCATAAGCGAGATTCGAAGGAACAAAGAGCTGCCATTTCGCCCCTTCTTCCATGAGCTGCAACGCCTCGGTCCAACCCGGAATCACGCCGGAAACTTGAAAGCTGACAGGCTGCCCGCGCTTATAAGAGCTGTCAAATTCAGTACCGTCAAGCAAGGTCCCTCGATAATTCGCTGCTACCGTATCATCTAACTCAGGCTTCTTACCGGTTCCTGCCTTGATCACTTTATACTGCAGACCGCTGGGTAAGGTTTTAACCCCTTCCTTTTTCTTGTTCTCAGCGAGAAAAGCCTCACCATCTGACTTGTTTTTCTTGGCAATCTCCTCTTGCTTCGTCATCATGTCCTTCTTGAAAGCAACCATGGTTTCCTGAATTTCCTGATCGGTCAATAAGGATTCCGCACCGCCTAGGGCATCCTGGATCCCTTTCGTAAGAATATTTGGATCAATATCGATCGACTGTTTTTTTAGATCACCCCCAATGTCCATGCCGATGATATAACTCACTTTTTCCTTTTGATTTTTCAGGACCAGCTTCTCCTCTGCATTCACCTGGCTCACTAAAAACAGAATCCCTAACATAACGATCACTCTTGATTTCATTTAAGCTCCTTTCCTATTTATTTATTCTGGGAATATCCGATCATTGCATCATAACTCAGCAAATCCCTTTGATCCAGCCTTCATTTACCCCGTTAGAAATAATGCCCCGCTGCTCTGTAGCGGGGTTAGATTTTAGAACAATCCTTCATGACGGAGCGTCACCCACGAACAATGAAAATTGACTCCATTTGTCCCTTCCCCCTTCGATGGGGGAGGGCGAGGGCGCCACCGTCCAAAGCCGTCATAATGACGCCAAGGTCAGAACTGAGGCTATGGCGCCGGACGGTGGGGGTGAATGTCCAAATCGTGTCCCCCCTCACCTCTATCCTCTCCCCTGTCTTCGCCGAAGCGGCTTCTCGCAGGTAGGCACCGAGGGGAGAGGAGGTATTTTGCGGGGTTATTTTCTAGACAATTCCGGCGGGGTTTAATACCCCGCTGGAATTTCTAACGGGGTTTACTTTGGCCAATCTTACAGACTGTTATATCCAATGTCTTGATTAAATCGTCTGGTGAAATAAAAATTTGGGAGCCTCGTACCCCAGCGCTGATCGAGATAGATGGAAACCTCATGGCGCTCTCATCTAAAAAAATGGGGTAGTGTTTTTTTGTTCCAATCGGTGAAACACCTCCCCGGATATAACCTGTTAATTGCTGAATTTCTTTCATAGGAACCATCTCCACCTTCTTATTTCCACTGACCGTAGCCATTGCCTTCAAATCGAGCTCAGCATTTCCTGGAATACAGGCCATCAAGACTCCTGTTTTGTCTCCCCTGGCAACCAATGTTTTAAAAACTTGCTCTAGAGGCAAACCCACCTTCTTTGCAACACTTTCGGCACTGAGGTCTGACTCATCAATCTCATATTCCAGAAGTTTATAATCAATCCTTAAACTATCCAGGAACCTTGCTGCATTCGTTTTCTTCATGGATATCAATCCTGGTTATCCTATTTCGGCTTCAAGTTTTTGAAGAGGTCTCCAAAAGTCCCCAGCTTCCCACCCTGATCTTCCTTCTCCAGAAACTTTTTATAATCTTCCTGGTCTTCCCTTTCCTCTATCGCTCTTTGTGACAGCCGTATTTTTCCCTGTGCATCTATGGAGATGATCTCCACCTGAATTTCCTGACCTTTAGGATATTTCTTTTTGATATCTCCCTTCCCAGAATCTTTCAGCTCCTCCATGGGAAGCAGACCTCTCACCTTCAGTCCAAGCTGTGGAAGGCGAATTAAAATACCATAAGGCTTACTGTCTTCAACAATCCCTCTCAGAACCTGCCCTACTTCAAGGCGCACCTTATCCGATCCTTCCTCGTCCTTTTCCATTCTTTTCTTAGTTGTCGCCTCTTTAATCGATAACGAGACGCGGTGCGTTTGGTGATCAATTCCTATCACCAGTACATCCACCCTATCCCCTTCATGGAGAAATCTGTTCGGATGGGTGACACGTTCGTAGCTGATCTCAGAAATGTGAACAAGGCCATCCACGCCGGGTGCCACCTCAACAAAGGCACCGAAGTCAGTGAGTCTGGAGACTTTACCATGGATGATCTCCCCTTCTTCGAACCCAAGGCCCTTATCCCATGAGTCAGGCTCCAGGGCTTTCACGGAGAGGGAAATTTTAGGTCGACCCTCTTTATCCGTCTCGATCTTCATCACCTTTACTTTCACCTCCTGGCCGGGTTTGAGAATCTCCGATGGATGGCCGATTCTTCCGTGGGATATCTCAGAGATATGAACCATCCCCTCGATTCCTCCGATATCGACAAAGGCACCAAAGGCGGTCAGTTTCATCACCTTCCCTTCACACTCTAGGTCAGGCTTGAGTCTTGATAGGGTCTCTTTTGACTTTTTCTCCCGTTCCTCCTCCATAAGCACACGTCTGGAGACGATAATATTTTTCCCTTTTTCTTTGATCTCTAAAATGCGAAATGGATATCTCGCTCCCACATGCTCCTCAGGATTCTCACAGTACTGGATGTCGATCTGGCCCAAAGGGCAAAAGGCACGAATGCCAGAAAGGTTGACCTCAAATCCTCCCTTCACGACACCTGAAACTCTTCCTTCCACAGGGATAGCGTTTTCTTTCGCCTCCCGAAGCATGTCGAGGGCATCCGCCCCCTGAACCTTCATCCCCTTTGTGAGATGAATTCCATCCCGGATCGATGCCACCCTCATCTCAACCCAATCTCCCTGCTTGATGGTGAGGTGACCCTCCTTGTTCAGGAATTCCTGAATATCCGCAATACCCTCACTCTTACCCCCTAAGTCAACAAAGACCGTATCCTTGCTGATTTTCAACACCTTCCCTGAAACCGTATCTCCAGGGAAAAGTCTGCGTCCCGGGGCCTCAAAACTGGCTTCTAAAAGCTCTGCGAAACTTTCTTCTTTCCCATTTTCTGTCATATCATTGCACCTTTAAAAATATTTTTATCCAATAGTATAACTTTTTCTATGGATCCATGAAAGTGGTCGAGGATAAATTAAGAGGGGCATTGCAGGGGGAATACTTCCATTAATTCGCAATAATCTAACCAGGGTAACATCGGATTAAATTTGATAGGCAGTGTCTGTTAAATTGGGAATTTAGGAATAAGTGTCTGCTGAATCGAGAATTTCCAAGACGGTATCTTAGATCTTACCAGAATCACTCCCAAGGATATAGCTATCATGTTCCTTAAGACTATGCTTCAGCAGCAATTTCATCCGGCATCGGTAAATCTAAACTTGGTCTGACTTTTAGCCAACTCAAAGCAGCCAGGTTTCGGATTGTGGAGGCTACTTCTTTATTATCAAGTTTTGGACGGCGACGTTGCTTCCATTCCATCACCTCATTCAAAACTTCTTTTTCGGAAGGTTGCTCTTTATTTCTATTTACCAATGTGTTTGCAGCGAAAAGGACTGTCGCCACGACCTCGGATTGCCTCGTTTGCATACGCATGAATAGATCTGTTGTTTTCT
>CAZEKS010000128.1:0-6493 GCA_964512795.1 uncultured Syntrophaceae bacterium | reverse complement strand
ACTCCAAAAATTTAAAATTTTACTAAAAACAGTATATTTTATTCAGCAATTCTTATGCCAAAGGCCCACACTTAATGATACTTCCCCTGCGTCCCCGGGAAAAGAGTCTGGGTTTAAATTAATCAGGGGGATGAAAGATGAGGTGAGCTATTTCATCAACCTTAAATATAGAAGGTGTTAGAATGAATCGGCCATTCAACGGGAGAGGTAAAGAATCTGGCATGTTTGTATTGAAAATTAAAGGGCAATGAAAAGCATATCCGCAGTCCATCTTCATGTTCCCCATATGATTTCCTTCTGGACATTCATCCGTGGGAAATGCAGGGACATAGGAAAAAAGAAGTCCAATAACAAGAAGGCATCCTATGATTCTCATATCCATTTTCTCCCACCCAAAAGGAGATAGCCCCCGGTCGAACTGCTAAACCTTTAGGGGGGTGAAGGTGTTAGCTTTGGATATTCAGCCGAGAGTCTTTTCTTCTGTCTTTCACAATCAGCGCAGTACTCAGGATATCGGTCCCCTCCATCCGGAAAAATGGTCACTATCACACCCCAGTCAAGCGACTCTGCTAACTTCAATGAGGCCCAGTAAGCAGCACCCGAAGAAGGACCTACCCAGAGACCTTCTTCCTTCGCCAGACGGGTCATCATCTCATAAGCACCTTCTGTTTTGACAAAGAACGTCCCATCCAGGATGGATTCATCATAGATACCGGGGCGGATGGCGGTTTCAATATGTTTCAATCCCTCTATCCCATGAAAATCACTATCCGGTTGAACCCCGAAAAGCCTTACTTGGGGGTTATACTCCTTCAACCTTCTCCCTGTGCCCACCAATGTGCCACCTGTCCCAACACCTGCGATAAAATGGGTAATTCGCCCCTTGCCCTGATGGAGAATCTCCAATCCTGTGGTTTCATAGTGAGCCCGCCAGTTGGACGGATTATTATACTGGTCTGCTTTAAAGTACTGGTTGGGGTTTGATTCATAGATTTTTCTGGCTTCAAGAAGAGCTCCATCTGAACCCATCAAAGGGTCCGTGAAGATCAGTTTCACACCATAGGCTTCCAGAGCTTTCTTTCTCTCCTCGCTCACATTGGCAGGAACGACTAATTCCACCCGATAGCCTTTGATTGCCCCGATCATCGCATAGGCGATTCCTGTGTTCCCTGAAGTGGAATCGAGTATGATCTTATCCCGGGTCAATTGACCCGACCGTTCTCCTTCTTCTATAATTCTTAAACCAGCCCGATCCTTGACAGATCCTCCAGGATTGAGCCACTCCGCTTTTGCAAAGATCCGAACCCCTCTCAAGTGTCTTGTCATGTGTTGGATCTTTATTAGGGGTGTGTTTCCAATGAAGGCAAGAAGGGAATCAGGGCTCTCTCTTCTTAAACCTTTTGGATCATCTAATGCCTCTCTAATTTGAAGAACTTCCATCAATATATCCTTTATTTACGATCAGCCATTAGCCAATCACTTCGATCTCTTCGAGATAGATCGCTTCCTTGCTGATTTGAAAAGCCTTCATCACCGGATTCTCCTCTTCTTTCAAAGAAATAATGACGGATGAGACATCCGGATAGAAAGCCAATTTCACGTCGGTCTCGGATGGAAATGGGATGGTTTTGGGATGGGAATGATAGATGGCTATCATTTCCATCGATTCCTTCTCCATTTCTTCAAAGACCTTTATTTGTTCTTGAGGGGACATGGAATATAAGACAGGGCTCTCCTCTGTATTCTTCAGTTCAAAAGCCTTCTGAACGGTCTTCTCCTTTCCACTCAACATTCCACAACACTCCAGCGGCCACTCCCTTCTTGCGTGCTCAAGCATCCCTTGATAAATCGTTTTAGGGATTCGAAGCATTGATAAACCCTTCCTTAATTACCGGTAGGCAGACCTGTCTCAATATTTTTTTCTGTCCTGCTCCATTCGATCCACGAACCGTCGTAGTTGTGAAGTTTCTCAAGAGGATATCCTGCCAAATAAAGGCTCACCAAACTGTGAGCCGAACGAACTCCGGAATGTCAGTAGAGGTAAATGTCTTTTTCCGGAGTGACTCCTTTGGTGGAAAAGGTTTTCTTAATCTCCTCTGCCGATTTCCAGTAGCCCTTATAAGGGCCTTCCTCCACAATCGTCTCTTTCCATTCAATCCAGGTAACCCCAGGAATGCGGCCACCTTGGGTTGCACCTTTCTTTATCTCCTCACCTACATATTCCTTTTTCGTGCGGACATCTAAGACCACTTTATCAGGCTTTTTCAATGCCGATTTTACCTCTGGCAAGGTGCAAAGCAATGGTTCTCGTCCTTTCGTCTCTCTCTGGAGCTTGAATCTTGTCTTCTCGACCTTGGTGGGGGTTACCTTAAGGGGATAACCCTTTGCTTTCCAAACATCGATACCCCCATCAAGAAGCTTCATCTGTTTGAGGGGAAACCCATAACAGGCAAGAATCCACCAAAGCCTTGCATGGTCATACAGATCTGAATAGATGATCAGGGTGTTCTTTTCACTGATCCCCAGGGTTCCTAAAAGCTCCTCAATCTGGGGTTGGGAAGCCATCATCCCTGGGATGGGATGATTTTTATCCTCAATATCTGGACGCCACACCTGGACGGCTCCTGGGATATAGCCATTGAGGTATTGAAGTTTCTCACGCACGTCGATGATTCGAATTCCAGGATCTCTTTTCTCAATAAGGACTTCAAGTTCTTCAGGCTGAATAAGGATTTCTGGATGAGCATACCCTCCACTCGGCACTGCATGGGTGGTCTGGCTCAAGGGCATAAGAAACAGGACCAAGGTTAATATCAACGTTAATTCTTTGATCCGTCTTCTCTTCTTCTTAAATTTTTCGCTAATCATCTTATCTGACCCGATTCTCTTAAAGTTAAACGGTCGTTTGACTTACCGTTTCCAAGCTGCATGTATCTTGATAGTCGACTAATCCCTTTATTTTCGACTCCCCATTGCAAAGGGGGCATGAGGGATTTTTCCTGATCTGAAACGTCTTGAATTCCGTTTCTAGAGAATGGTAAATCAAGAATTGGCCGATCAGGGGTTTCCCTTTTTTCAAAATCAACTTGATGGCTTCTGTAGCCTGGATCAATCCAACTTGCCCGGGCACAACTCCCAGGACACCTGCTTCGTCTCAGCTGGGAACCAGACCTGGTGGGGGAGGTTCAGGAAAGAGACAACGCAAACACGGACCCCCCTCCTTTGGAAAAAAGACACTGGCTTGGCCTTCAAATTGGAAGACCCCTCCATAAACATATGGTTTCCCTGTGAAAAAAGAAGCGTCGTTGACCAGATATTTGGTTGGAAAATTATCAGATCCATCAATGATGAGATCGTACTCCTTAAAAATCTCGAGAGCATTCTGTGGAGTTAGTCGTTCTTGATAGGTCACAACCTTCACATCGGGATTAATTCGATGAATGGCCTCTTTGGCTGATTCGGTCTTCGACCTTCCCACATCAGACAAACCATGTAATATCTGCCGTTGGAGATTGGTCAAATCTACTTTGTCAGAATCAATGATACCCAGGGTCCCCACTCCTGCCGCAGCCAGATAGAGAGCGGCCGGGCAACCCAGTCCCCCTGCACCAACCAGAAGGACCTTCGCCTTGAGCAGGTGAAGCTGCCCTTCCATTCCGACTTCTTTAAGCATCAGATGCCGGCTATACCGGGCGAGTTGATCCGGCGTTAATTCAGAATCGCCCACCACTTCATAGCCAGCCGCCGTCCAACCATTGATCCCTTTGGCCATGGAGAAGACATGGGTATACCCTTTTTCTTTCATCAACTTGGCAGCCGCGAGAGAACGAATACCTCCCGCGCAGTAAATGACCACCGGAGCATCTTTATCAGGCAGCAGGTTTTCTACCTTCTCGCTCAAAAGGCCCTGAGGAAGAAAAGTTGCCCCCTCAATATATCGAAGCGCTATCTCTTCCTTCTCCCGGATGTCGAGGAGGACAGTGGGCTCCTTTTTTTGAAGCCGTTGATGGGTCTCTTCAACTGAGATTTCGGAACCCTCTTTCTTGGCCTTGATGATAAACCAATCTTTGAAGGCTTTTATTGTTCTTAATGTTCCTATTTTCATTTGATCCCCTTTATTTTTATCTATCTCCCCATATTACTCAATGACGTTCCTTTCCACGGGTTCTACGATCACCCCCACCTCGTTCAAATAATTGAGGGCCTTTGAATATTCTGTTTCCTCTCCATCAATCTCTAAAGTCACCCAACCCACATTCTCTGAAACATTTGCACTACGGATATTTGTAACCAACTTAAACCGGTGGCCGATATTATAGACGACCGGCTCTTTAATCATTTTGGGCGGGAAGGTTAGGGTCACTCTCCTCCTGAGATGAGAACCACCGGCAATGGCCGGGATGATGGAAATCTGATCCCCTTCTTTCAAAGGGGTCTCCAAATTCTGGATGAACCGGATATCTTCATCATTGACATAGATGTTGATGAATCGCCTCACCTGGCCTTGCTCATCGCGAAGCCTTTCTTTAAGACCAGGATAGGTCTCCGTGAGCCATCGGAGCACCTCTCCAACTGTTTTCCCCTGTGCATTAATCACGTCCCTTTCCCCAGCCAATTTTTTCAATGGAGTAGGGATTCGAACATGGACTTCCATTTTTTCCCTCCTTATAAAGTGACCTGAATGCTGGTCTCCCGTTCTCTCTGTTTCGGAGCTCCAATCTTTTCAAAATCGGATAATTTGGCATCAATGATAAGGGGGCAACCCACTCGATCTTGTATGGCTTCCTGAGTCTTCAACCCATTTCCGGTGATTGAGATCAGAATGGATTCATCCCTCGGAATGATCCCTTGCTCAATTAACTTTTTCGTTACACCGACAGTGACTCCCCCTGCTGTCTCAGTAAAAATCCCTTCTGTTTGGGCTAACAATTTCATTCCTTCGACAATCTGTTCATCGGTTATATCTTCAGCCCATCCTCCGGACTCCCGTATTGTCTTCAGGGCATAGTACCCATCTGCGGGATTCCCAATGGCCAGGGATTTCGCAATCGTCTGTGGTCGCAGGGGTTTGATCCAATCCATGCCTGCCTTCAAGGCGGCAACGATGGGATTGGCCCCCGATGCCTGGGCTCCGTAAATTTTCGTATGAACCCCATCTAACAGGCCAATGGCTTCCAATTCTTTAAATCCTTTCCAAATCTTGGTAATAAGAGAACCCCCTGCCATCGGAACCACCACATGCTTTGGTACTTTCCAGCCCAACTGTTCTGCAATCTCAAAACCAAAGGTTTTTGATCCTTCCGCATAAAAAGGACGGATATTGATGTTGACAAAAGCCCATCCATAATTTTCCGCGATTTCACTGCAGAGCCGATTCACTTCATCATAACTTCCTCTGATTCCGATCAAATTGGTTCCGTAGATCAAGGTCCCCAAAATTTTCCCTTGCTCCAAATCATAAGGGACAAAGATATAACTCTTAAAGCCTCCTGCTGCGGCTAAAGCAGCCACGGAATTGGCGAGATTCCCTGTGGACGCGCAATCAACAATCTGAAACCCGAATTCTTTAGCTTTCGAGAGAGCCACTGAGACCACACGATCTTTAAATGAGAGCGTGGGGTGATTCACGGCATCGTTTTTTAAGTAAAGTTCTTTGACCCCTAAAGCCCTTGCCAATCCCTCTGACCTGATGAGCGGGGTGAAACCGACATCGATTCCTACGGTTGGATCGCCGTCTAAAGGAAGCAATTCCTGATATCTCCACATGGATTTGGGTCTCGCCTCGATTTTCCCATGTGTCAATTCGTTCTTGATCTTTTCATAGTCATAAATGACCTCTAAAGGGCCAAAACAAAATTCACAAATATGGATGGGTTTGATCGAATATTCCTTTTTACACTCTCTGCATCTAAGGCCTGATGTATATTGCATATTGTTCCCTTTATTATGTTAAATCTAATAAAATATACTTTATCAAAATAATAAAGAATCTTTTTATTAAAAAAGGGGAAATCGCCTATTCCCCTGTCTCAATTTACATTATCATGGAGGTAATTTATTGAAATTTATTAATAATATTTATTGTTCACACTCCACCATTTTCATCCTAATATAGTTTATAAATTATGTCAAGAAAAATTATATATAATACATAAATCTCTTGTCCAGATCCTTTTTTATTCCCATTTCTTTAGCCAATTTGCATAAATCCATAATCGTTATGGAATCGAAATATTCTTTTAATCTTCTTCCTGCTTCGTTCCAAACGATTTCAGTTACGCATTCCCCTGACTTTTCGCATCGTTGAGTTGAATCTCCTGGGTCTACACAGAGAACGGGGTTAATACCACCTTCTGTGATCCGGACAATTTCACCTACAGTAATATCTTGGGGCTTTTTCCCCAAAAAATACCCACCTGAAGGCCCCCTTTTGCTTCCCAGAATCCCAGCCTTCTTTAATTTCTGGAATATCTGCTCCAAATAGCGCTGAGAT
>CAZEKS010000127.1:0-6501 GCA_964512795.1 uncultured Syntrophaceae bacterium | reverse complement strand
GTCTTAAGTTTCTTGTAAAAAGAGAGAGGCCTCTCTTTTTCTTGGAGATGGCCTCAAAACTCCCCAAAGGTCCAGGAGAAATTCTGGATCCAAGTTTTCCAAGCGGGCATGCTGTTTTTGCATTCATGATGGCAACCCTTTTGGCCAACCGATTCCCGCCGTACCGATTTATTTTTTTCATTGTGGCTGCCTTCATCGGATGGACTCGAATCTACTTAGGCGTTCATTATCCCACCGATGTTATTCCGGGAGCTCTCCTGGGCTATGGGTTAACGAAGCTCTTCCTCCTTTATTTCCCTCTATTTCCTAAGAGATCACATTAGAGAGGATGCCAGTGGATGACAATAGCTAATGAGAACTGCATAATAAATGCTCACTGTTTTGTCATTCCCGCCCCGCACTTGATGCGGGGCAGGAATGACAAGGATACTGAGCATAGGACATTAATATTAAAGGGATCAGCAAATATTTACTCATCTTCAGCATAGCTTCCGAGAGCAGTTTAAAATGATAACATCGATTTTTTTTCTCGGTAGACCTTTTCCATCTTAATCAGGGTTTCACCGAACTCAACGGTATGCTTTCCCATTTCCATAGCGGCTCCCTTAGCGTCACCTGCCAAAACGGCCTCAACGATGGGACGGTGCATTCCTACAGGATGCATGTAGTGCGGGTCAGGTTTAACCGCCTCTACGACCTTCCTTGTTAATCCCATTGCAGATCTGACAAGCGCCTCAAAAAAGCGATTGCCACACATCTCAGCCAAAATGAAATGCACCTTTTGCTTCCTTTCCACGTCTACGGACAAGGATGGTATTGGGAGCTTCTCGGCCTCCAAAGAGTCTTTCAGTTGTTGAGCAAATTCTGGAGTGACTCTTGAGGCTGCCAACCGGGCCACCTCGGGTTCCACAAGAATTCTCAACTGATGCATTTCAGGAATGGAAATCTTGCTCGCCATAAACAAGTCCAAGAAAGTCTTGGCCAAATTTTCGAAGTTCAGATCGGTCACGTAAGCACCACCATTTGCCCCCTGCCGGGTAACTAAAAATCCAGCATTTTCTAATGCCCGTAGAGCCTCTCTAATTGCTACACGACTCACCCGAAATTCTTCTGATAGGCTTCGTTCTGCGGGCAGTTTATCTCCAGGCTTGAAATGGCCCAGCAGAATAGATTGTTTGAGCTGTGCGACAATTTCCTCTGAAACACGAAGTTGCCCGATAGGCCTAAATCTGGCCATCCTCCCTCCTTTAAGGTATGAGATGTCAAACATGAATATTTTTTCTTGACAAATATTTATTGGTCTAATATTTATTATACCAATCAATTCGTTATTGCAAGATTTTTTTTGGATATGGGATATGGAGTAAATTATTAATATTTCAAATAACTTAGAAAGTGCTGCATTGTATTTCCCCAACCGGCCGGCCCTTAGCGAAGCTGGACGCGAGATCCCCTATTCGGAATTCAATGATCGGGCTAACCGGATAGCAACCGGACTCATTGCCATGGGAGTAAGACCTGGCGATCCCATTGGTCTTTTAGCTCCCAATTCAGCGGATTGGGTTATCTTCTACTTCGGCGTGCTAAAAGCAGGAGCCTTGGCCCTAACTTTTTCCAGTCTTCTTACCCCCGATGAAATGGCTTTATTAATCAACCACTCAAAGCCGAGGTTCCTCTTTACCTCTGAGGAGAAACTCGGTCGTCTGCAAAACTTAAGGGGGAGAGCGGGTCTGGAAAAAGTGATTTGCCCGGGCGGTGATTTGGAGCTTCAACAATTGATGGATATGGGAGCGGGTTCCTTCAAAGCGCTGGATCGGGATCGAACAGAAACCGCTGCCGTCCTTTATACTGGAGGCACCACAGGAACACCCAAAGGGGTCATGCTAACCCATGAGAACATCAACGTTTCAGCCCATAACGTAGCCTTTAGTGAGCACTCTACCGAGGCCGACCGGGCTCTGTGTTTTCTTCCCTTCAACCACGTATTTGGTCAGATGCACATTATGAATGCCACAATCCTAAGTTGCGGGTGCTTGGAGATTCTTCCCGCTTTTGATCTGGATCGGGTTTTGGAGACCACGCAGGCCCGTCGGGTCACCAAACTCTATGCCGTACCAACTGTCTATGCGCGTTTGCTGGGTCTCGAGAAACTTATACAGAAACTGGGCATTGTCCACTACTGTTTCTCTGCTGCGGCCAGCATGGCTGCAGAAATCGTCCGGCAATGGAAGGAGCGGACCGGCCTCACCATTTATGAAGGCTACGGCCTGACGGAATCCGCCTCTGCAGTAACTTATAATCATTATTATCGCCATGTCATTGGGTCCGTAGGAACCGTAGTGCCCGGTGTGGAGGTTCAGATAAGAGACAAGGATGGAAATAAGGTGGAACAGGGTCAGGAAGGTGAGATCTGCATCCGTGGACACAATATCATGAAGGCCTACCTTAATAATCCGGAGGATACGCAGTCGGCCTTCTGGGACAATGGCTGGTTTAGATCCGGAGATGTCGGTCACCTTGACGGGGATGGCTACCTTTACATTGTGGACAGAATCAAAGACATGATCATAACCGGTGGCGAAAATGTTTATCCCCGTGAGGTTGAAGAGGTTCTTTACACGAGACAGGAGATTGAGGGATGCGCCGTTGTAGGTCTTCCGGATAGAGAGTGGGGCGAGCGAGTAACCGCTTTTATCACGCTAAGGCCCGGACAAAAAATCGTTCCGGAGGAGTTGAAGGCTTTCTTGAAGTCCCGCCTGTCGTCCTTCAAGGTTCCCAAAGAATATATCGTAGTGAACGATCTACCCAAGAGTCCTACAGGCAAGGTCCTAAAACGGGAGTTAAAGAAGCAGTACCTGGAGCGCTCCAAATAATATTGGCGTAGATTGACTAGGCCCGATCCATGGGCGAGTGTTATGATAGGGTGGTGTTCCCGTCGACAGGCAGATGGGGACGGGAAATCTGAAGAACCGATGCTGAATTTCTTTCAAAGGCCAATATGAATCTTGCGCAGAACCTTGAACTTTCAGCCTTCCTCTTTCCTGACCGTTCCGCCATTAGAGAACGCGGAATTGAAATGACGTATGCTCAACTAAACGATCGGGCGAACCGTGTCGCAACCGGCCTTATCAAAATGGGAGTTAAGCCGGGTGACCACGTTGGTCTCTGTGCTCTGAACTCGGCCGACTGGATTGTTTTCTACTTCGGCGTGCTCAAGACAGGGGCAGTCGCGGTTACTCTGTCCGGGATTCTCGCCGGTGATGAACTGGCGAATCTCGTCAATCACGCAAAGCCTCGGTTCATTTTCACCGTCGAAACCAAACTCCAAGAACTGGAAAAGTTGAAAAGCCCCGGGGGGCTGGAGAAGGTGATCTGCTCAGGGGGTGACCTGGACCTTCCGCACCTCATTGAGATGGGCTCGGGATCGTTTAAAGCAATCGACAGGGACCGCGTCGATACTGCCGCTATCCTTTACACTGGCGGCACAACAGGTATCCCAAAAGGGGTGATGCTGACCCACGAGGGCATCAATTTTTCCAGTCACAGCATAGCCTACTACGAGCGGTCGACCGAAGCTGACCTTGCCCTCTGTTTTCTGCCCTTTAATCACGTCTTCGGCCAAATACACATCATGAATGCAACGATTCCGAGTGCCGGCTGCCTGGAGATCCTGCCCGCCTTCGACCTGGAGCGGATCTTGGAGGCAATAGAGGCCGGCCGAGTTACGAAGTTCTTTGCTGTGCCTACGGTATATATCCGCCTCTTGACCCTTGACAACTTGAAGAAAAAACTGGGGAGACTGCGCTACTGCTTTTCCGCAGCGGCCAGCATGGCGATGGAGATCGTTAATCAATGGAAAGAGCGCACAGGGCTGACTATCTCAGAGTCGTACGGGTTGACAGAAGCCATGCCTGTATCCTACAACCACTTTTATCATGATAGGCACGTTGTTGGATCGGTGGGGCACCCGGTCCACGGGGTGGAAATCCAGATCAGGGATAAATCGGGGAACCTGTTGGAACAGGGACGGGAAGGTGAGATCTGCGTACGCGGTCGCAACGTCATGAAAGGCTACCTGAATAACCCCGAAGGGGACCGCTCCGCGTTCTGGGAAAGTGGCTGGCTCCGCACCGGCGACATCGGCCTGTTCGACCCGGACGGCTACCTCTACATCGTGGACCGGCTCAAGGACCTTATCATTACGGGGGGTGAGAACGTCTATCCTCGCGAGGTGGAAGAGCAGCTCTATGCGCGGCCGGAAGTAGGGGAGTGTGCGGTCATAGGACTTCCCGACAAGGAGTGGGGCGAACGTGTGACTGCCTTCATCGTGGGGAAACCAAATCATCCTATTATCCCAGAAGAGTTAAAGTCTTTTTTGAAGTCCCGTTTATCCCCCTTCAAGGTGCCCAAGGAGTATGTCGCGGTGAGCGAGCTTCCTAAGAGCCCTGCGGGCAAAATCCTGAAACGTGAGCTCAAGAAACGGTTTCTCGAGGGGGCCGTGCAGCCCGGGATGGGAAAGCAGAAGTAGGTGAACGGCCAAGAAAGGCTGCTAAGACCGTAAATCACGCGGCTCATGCCGCAAAAAAAACAGGAGGAGGGTCAGAAAGAAAAAAAGGTTTTTGGTTTTCGGTACGCAGTTGTTCTCACAGTGGTGGCGGTGTTCCTTCTGCCAACTTCAGTTTTGGCACAGGAAAAAGAATTACTGCGTCCGTATGAGCAGGTTCGAGAAAAGGCCTCATATAAGAATAATTTAATAATAGGGTGCTAAATTTGAAGGTATGATTGATTATTTCCCCCTCGACCAACCTTTTTTACGCCAATTTATTTTTTTACCCCCGTATTGTTTCTCCGGTGGTGATGTTCTGCCCTCAGAGGTGGCTGAAAGATGGTTTAAGAAGTCTGGAATACCGATATGTGTGGGATATGGTGCGACAGAGACATGTGGCCGCGTCTCTTTAACCCCCATGGGTGCAGAAGCTCCTGCAGGAAGCGCAGGAAAGGTGACACCCCTTCAGAAAATCAAGTTGATAGACCCAGACACGCTTGAACCTGTTGCATCTGGGGAGCCTGGGGAATTACTGGTTTCCTCTGAACACATGGTCAGGACTTACTGGAACAAACCTGGAGAGACCGCCGATTGCTTTATCGAGATGAATGGGAAACTCTGGTATAGGACTCGTGACATCGTACGAATAGACCAAAATGGGTGGCTCTTCTACTTGGATCGATCTGTGGACACACTCAAGCACAAGGGCTATCGTGTAGCTGTTTCAGAGATAGAAGCTGTATTGCAGGAACATCCTGCAGTGATTTCTGCTTGCGTTGTGGGTGTTCCAGATGAGAAGGTTGGCGAAAGGATCAAAGCTTTTGCTGTTCTTAAAGAGGATGTGAAAGGGGTGAGCGCCTACGATCTCCTCAAATGGTGCCGCGAAAGGTTAGCCCCCTATAAAGTTCCACAATATATCGAGTTCCGTGACATGCTCCCGAAATCAAAAGTGGGAAAACTCTTAAGACGTGAATTGAGAGCAGAAGAGCGAAAGAGGTTTGAAAAGACCGATTAACGCATGGAGCATAGCGCATTTTTTGTGCAAGGCCTCAAATCCGCAATTCACATTCAAAATTTTACTTCCTTCCCTTTCTTCTAAAATCTGGACAAACAAATGGGTTAAATGGTTATGGAGGATATATGGACGAAAGGCTGAAAGAGACATTTCATAAAATTTATGAGGGCGAGGCCAAGGCCGCCCTCCGGCTAAAAATCTTTGCTAAAAAGGCGGAACAGGAAGATCTTCCCCAAATTGCCAAGCTTTTCCGCGTGATTGCTTTCAGCGAAGAGATTCACGGTGAACGTGCGCTTCGAATGCTCAGGGAGATCAAAGACACCGATACCCATCTCAAGGAAAGCTTTCAGTCGGAAACCAGTATCGCGGGAGTGGCTTATGACCATTTTCTTGAGCTTGCCGAAGAGATCGGGGACATCACGGCTTCAACTATCTTCTCCAACTCAAGAGATGTAGAAGATGGTCATGCCAAACTTTATAAATATGCAATCAACCACCTGATTGGAGAACGGGAGACCAATTATTATGTGTGCCAGGTGTGCGGTTATGTGTCAGATGGAATCTGGCCCGAGGTTTGTCCGGTATGTTCAGCACCCAAGGACCAGTTTGTGGAATTTAAATGAAAAAAGGGCAAGCGGTAAAGGGTCTAAAAAGAGGATAATCAAGGGTTTATCCCTGTGCAATTAGCATAGGGAATGAACGAGTTTGGCAAAAGATTCCTGAAGACCTTTTTATTGAAAAGGGTTGACTAACAAATCTTCAGGAATTAATATATGCCAACATATTTATATTAACCAAATAGATGAGAATGAGCATAGCACTGAGTGGGAGACGATGATAGGTGGAAACGGATAGGCAAGCCAAATTAAGAATTGACAACCTCTTGCTCAGCTTTGGCGGTGTCAGTGCCCTGGTTGACGTGAGCATGGAGGTCAGGGAT
>CAZEKS010000126.1:0-6503 GCA_964512795.1 uncultured Syntrophaceae bacterium | reverse complement strand
CCTATTTGGTCTTGCTCCGGGTGGGGTTTACCAAGCTACCCCAATCGCTCAGGGTACTGGTGAGCTCTTGCCTCACCTTTTCACCCTTATCCCGACTTTCGTCGGGACGGTATATTTTCTGTGGCACTTTCCTTATTCCCGAACTCTGCCTTGCAGCATTCGGGGACAGTCCGTATTACGGACCACCCTGCCCTGTGGAGCTCGGACTTTCCTCCCCTCCTGATTTCTGCTTCACGTGATCTCAAGAGGAGCGACCATCTGTTCCCCTTCGACTCCCCTCCTTTCCTTTTTCCTTTGCCATCCTTCTCTGGATCGCCTGATTTGCCAAACGGTCTGCTTCTTTGTTCTCTTCCCTTGGGATGGCTTGGATCTCAAAGGATGCAAATGTTTTTAAATTCTGGAGCACTGCTTTGTGAAGGGCCTTCAAATTCAAATCCCTCACGCGATAGACCCCCTTAATTTGTCTTTCGACCAACTCTGAATCCGTGAAGATTTGGAGGGTGCGGCCCTCTAATCGCTTCGCCTCCCTCAGTCCCAAAAGAAGGGCCCAGTATTCTGCCTGATTACTCGTCTTGTGGCAGAGAAATCGGCTCGCCTCCGAAATCTTCTTTCCATCTCCATTCGCAACCCAAATTCCTGCCCCTGCCCTTCCGGGATTTCCCCTGGAGGCCCCATCAATAAAAATCACCAATCGATTTTCTGGCCCCAAGGATTTCATTTCGCACTTCGATCCCTATCCCAATAGAGAATTCGATTACAGTTGGGACACCGAATGAGGGCATTGTTTTTTTGAACCTCGATGAACATTTGAGGGGGGACGTGTACAAAACAGCCCTGGCAGGTCTCATGCTTCGCGCTGACCACACCCACCCCCTGCCTCTTTTCCTTCAGGGTGTTATAAAGTTTGAACAGTTTGGATTCGATTTGTTTAGAAAGGATCTCCCTTCGTTCCATCTGTTTGTTCCAGGCCTTCTCGTCATGGGCCATCTTTTCCTGAAGCTTTTTTCTCTCCCCTTCAATTTTTTCCAGGGTGACCCCCATCTCCTTTTCCCTTTTGGAGAGGTCCTTCTTGAGTTCATCGATTTCGTCCATGACCTGGAGGGCTTCTTCTTCCATCCGGCTGTTCGCCTCCTTGATGGCATCGATTTCGCTGAGGAGGGCTTGATACTCTTTGTTGGTCTTTACTTCGGACATCCTTCCTTCTGCCCGCTTGATTTTTTCTTGTTCTAAGTTGAGATGCCCCTCTTTCTGTCTCCGCGTCTTCTCTAAGGATTCGATCTTTTCCTTTTCCTTCTGAATCCTTTCTTTCTCAATCTTCTGTTTTTCATCCAACTTTTTCATCTCCTTGGGATACCGGTCTTTTTCTTCCTTGATATTCTTCAGTTCAAGATCAATTTTTTGAAGTTCCCAAAGCAGTTCTAATTGCTCCCTCAACCCTTGCCTCCTATCTGCCAAATTTTGCAGGAATAAATTTTAAATGGTTCGTCCACAAACAAAAAGAGTGCACCCCCTTTGGTGCACTCTTTTTGTCCCCTCCAAACTCACGGAGCATCCTTTCTTTTATCCCCAAAGAGTGCATAAGAAACTGTCCTCTTTCCTGGTGGGCCCACCTGGGTTCGAACCAGGGACCTACCGGTTATGAGCCGGTGGCTCTTCCAGCTGAGCTATGGGCCCATCCTTATTATAGGCTATCCCTCAAGGGTGTCAACCCCATGCACCACATAGGGTGCATGGCTTCGCCCTGAACCACGTTCGATTCAAAGCCAAAGCCCTGGAACCTCACATGGTTCAGGGTCACGTCTCAAGGAAGCTTTTCAGTTTTTTAGCCCGGCTGGGATGTCGCAATTTCCTTAACGCCTTTGCTTCGATCTGCCGGATTCTTTCCCGGGTGACATCAAAATCCTGTCCCACCTCTTCCAGCGTGTGATCATATTTTTCTCCAATTCCAAACCGCATTTTCAAAACCTTCTCTTCTCTGGGGGTAAGACTGGCCAGGACCTTTCGAGTCTGTTCTGATAAATTGGCGCTGATCATGGCCTCCTGGGGAGAGATCACTGCTTTGTCTTCGAGGAAATCCCCTAAGTGGCTATCTTCCTCCTCGCCAATGGGTGTTTCGAGGGAGATGGGCTCTTTGGCAATCTTCAACACCTTCCTCACCTTATCCAAAGCCAAATCCATTTTCTCAGCGATCTCTTCAGGAGTCGGCTCTCTCCCCATCTCCTGGACGAGGTATCGGGAGGTCCGGATCAATTTATTGATCGTCTCGATCATATGAACGGGAATCCGGATGGTCCGCGCCTGATCAGCAATGGCTCGTGTAATTGCTTGCCGGATCCACCAGGTCGCATAAGTGCTAAACTTATAACCTCGTTGGTATTCAAATTTATCCACCGCTTTCATCAACCCGATATTTCCTTCTTGAATGAGGTCTAAAAATTGAAGCCCACGATTGGTATATTTTTTTGCAATGGAGACGACCAGTCTCAGGTTCGCCTTCACCAGTTCACTCTTGGCTTCCTTAGCTTTGGTCTCTCCTTCCACAATGGCCTTCACCGCTGTAGCCAATTTCCCAGCCGTCAGGCCACATTCCATTTCCACCTTATGGATCTTCGTTTGGACATTCATGGCCGCTCGGGAAATCTCTTGGAGATCAGCTTTACTCAATTTTCGGGTTCCGAGAAGTTTCTTCTCAACCACACTCCTTGTCTTCAACCTCTTCAGATAAGTCCTCGCCTCCTGAACAGAAATTCCCCATTTGTCTTCAATTTTCCCGATCCCGCTTTCCCCCTTCTCCATCCGGTTCAGCATCTGTTTCATCTTTTGGACGACCCTATTAATCTGAGTGTCCCTCAGATTCATCTGGTTGAAAAATACCAGGATCTCTTCTCGCTTCTTTTTGATCTCTGTTGGTCTCTTTTTAATTCCCTTCTGCCCTTTCTTCATCTCCTTTTGTTTCTTCTTAACCTGTTTCTGAACCTTCCTTTTCAACAACGCCCTCCCTCTCAGGAGTCTCCGAATGTCTTCGTCCTTTCGCTTAATCTTTTCGATGAGGTCCAGAATCTTTTTTTTCTGGATCTGTTCTTCCTCAAAGCTGGTCTCCTCCTCATCGATCTCATTGGTCACTTCCCGAATCTCTGCCTTGCCAGCCTTGATCAGGTTGCCCAGATTGATCACCTCTTTAACCGCCATGGGACAGTTCAAGACGACGCTCAGCACTTCTCTTTTACCGCTTTCAATCCTTTTGGCAATCTCCACCTCTCCTTCTCGGGTGAGGAGGGAGACCGATCCCATCTCACGGAGATACATCCAGACAGGGTCTGTGGCCCTGCCAAAGGTCTCCATCTCCAATTCATCGCCTTCCTCTTCTTCTTTCTCTAAAGCCTTCTCTTCCTCCACTTTCAACCCCTGGAGGTCATCCACCACATCGATGTCCATTTCATCAAACATCATGAGGACATCATCAATTTGATCAGAGGAGACGATATCATTGGGAGGGACATCACTTGTCTCATCGAAGGTTAGAAATCCCTTCTCCCCTTCCATATGAATCAATTGCTCAACCTCTTTGTTCTTTCCTCCCTTCGCCATTGACCTCTCTCCTACCCTTTTCGAAAATTATCTTTTTGAAGGTATTGCCCCCTCTTCCTTTCCAGTTCCAGCTTTTGCTTTAAAAGAGGGTTAAGGCTTTTATCCCCCTGTTGTTTATCCGCCTCTTTAATTCTTTTCTGTAACTCACCTTTTTCCTTTTTTATTCTTTCTTCACGAATTTTCTTGATACAGTCCTGCAAGATTTTCTCCCGGTCTCCTTCCAGTCCACTTTCCTGAAAGGCAAACTCACCCAACCTTTCTTTGAGATCCTCCTCAACACTGGCTAAGGCCTCTGGCAGATCAAGCCTTCCTTTTCTCTGATAAAGATTTTCCAGAGCCTCTGCGATTTTTTTCAAGATCGGGCTCTCAAACTCCTTCAGGACACCTTCCTTTGAAATGGTTGGGATGATCTCGGGATGATGAACCATGAGACGGACCACCATTTCTTCTGACTTTGGAAAAGTCCTCTCCAGGGAAGACTTCTTAAAATCCTCTCCTGCCTTAGAGGGCTCCTTGGGAGAGGATCGGAGCATCTCATAGAGAAAGGATTCTTTGACATCCAGCCTTTCTGCCAAACCCTTTGTATAGAAATTTCTTCGAATCTTGTCTGGGATCTTACTGAGGAGGGCCACGCCTTCTTTCGCTACTTTAACCCTGCCATCGATGGATTTCACATCATAGGTCTCCATCAGCCGTTCAAAAAAGAAATCGACGAGGGGCATGGCCCGCTCGACCCTTTTCACGAAGTCTTCCAAATTTCCTTTTCTTAGAAAACCATCTGGGTCTTCCCCTTTCGGGAGGACGATCGTCTTCCCCACCACTTCCTCGTCTAAAAAAAGAGGAAGCGAGCGGAGGGTCGCCTGGACCCCTGCCCGGTCCGCATCAAAAAGGGTGGTTAAATTATTTGTATATCGCTTTAGGGTTCGAATATGTTGTGCGGTCAGCGCCGTTCCTAACGTGGCAACGCTGTGCTTCAATCCATATTGGTGGAGGGTTAACAGGTCAAAATAACCTTCGACAATGATAACACCATCCTTCTCTGTGGCATAACGCTTGGCCACCTGGAGGCCATAGAGAATCTCCCCTTTATGATAGATACTTGATTCCGGAGAATTGAGATATTTGGGCACCCCCTCCTTCAGCACCCTTCCCCCGAATCCGACGATCCGTTGATGGAGGTCAAAGATGGGAAAAAGGATCCTCCCTCGAAAGGCATCGTACCAGCCTTCTCTCTTCTTGGGAAAGATCAAACCCAGTTCCCAAGCTAATTCGAGAGAAACTTTCTTTTCCTGCAGATGCTGGACTAACCCATCCCAACGGTCCGTGGAATATCCTAACCCATGTTCTCCAATGACTTCCTGGCTGATCCCCCTTTGAGATAAATACTTTCTTCCCTCTCCGCCTTCTCGCCGCTGGGTCAGGAGATCGTGAAAATATTCCGAGGCGATCTGGTTGATCTGGAAGAGGATCTCTCTCTTGGCCATCTCCCTCTTTTGGAGAGCAGAAAGTTCACGGGCAGGGAGCTTAATGCCATAGCGTTTTGCCAATTCCTCCATGGCCTGTGGAAAAGAAAAATGCCCCGCCTTCATCAAGAAGGTGAAGACATCTCCCCCTTCCCCGCAGCCGAAACAGTGAAAAATTTGTTTTTCCTCATTGACCATAAAAGAGGGGGTCTTTTCGGAATGGAATGGGCAGAGCCCCTTATAGTTCTTTCCTGTCTTTTTAAGGGTCACATAATCCGAGACCACTTCCAGAATGCTGGACCGGTCCCGAATTTCCGAAACCTTTTCTTCGGATAAAAATCCGGTAGCCAAACGATTTACCCCGTTAGAAAGCCCCTCCATTTATGGCGGGGATGACATGAATGAAGACTCAATTCCTTGCCCCGGTAGAAAGCCACGTATTTTCTAACGGGGTTTACCTCAATTCTACAATCGTGATCCCACGACCACCTTTCAGCGTCTCCCCAGGAGAACAACTTTTAACAGCCCGATGTCCCTTCAGGTATTGACCGATTGCATTTCGCAGCCTCCCAGAACCCACTCCATGGATAATTTGGACTTTCTCCAATCCATGGAGAAGGGCTTGATCGATAAATTTATCAACCTTGGGAAGGGCATCCTCTACGGTCAGACCAATGACATTTAATTCAAAGGAGGGCTCCTCACCAGCCCCTTTCAAAAAGGGCTGGCCTTTCTGAATCCCTGTCTCTTTTTTCTCTTCCCCATCCGTCATCTGAACAATCTCAGAGAGGGGGGCTTTCACTTTGGCTTTGTCCGTCAACACCTCCGCTCGATTCAACGGTTTTACTACATTCATCAGAATCCCATCGCTCCGAAGGCTCTCAATTCTAACACGCTCCCCCACCTTCAAGCCACCCGGGATCGCAGAACGTCCTTTTCTTCTGAGGGATGGGAAAAATTTCTCCTTGATCTCCTGGAGTTCTTTACGCTGAAGAGGGAGAGGGGGTTTTTCCTCTTTCCGGCGACGAACCCATTCCTTCAATTCCTCTTCAATCTTCTGAACCGCCTTTCTTGCTTTCTCTTCAGCCTTGGAATAAATTTCCAGTCTCCTCTCTTTGATCGTCTCCAGTATTTTTTTCAGTCTCTGTCGTTCAAGCCCAACCTCCTCCTTCATCTTGGAAGCTTGTAGCTTTTCTCTCTCCGCATCCCTCGTCAGCCTCTCCAAGGTCTCTAAAGCACAGGTCACTTCCTCACCGCTTCCATCCTGATAAGTACGGGCTATTTCGAGGACCTTTTTTGAGATTCCCAATTTCTCAGCAATGAGAAAGGCATTGCTCACCCCTGACGATCCATAGGCAAGTGTATACTTGGGCCCCAACGTCTCTTCATCAAACTCAACCGCCACATTCTCCACATCCGGATGAAGGTATCCATAGGCTTTGAGACGATCGA
>CAZEKS010000125.1:0-6515 GCA_964512795.1 uncultured Syntrophaceae bacterium | reverse complement strand
AGGCCATTGCCGATGCACTCGCTGCCATACCGACCTCATCCTCGGCG
Source organism: uncultured Syntrophaceae bacterium (assembly GCA_964512795.1). Classification (GTDB taxonomy): domain Bacteria; phylum Desulfobacterota; class BSN033; order BSN033; family UBA1163; genus UBA1163. The sequence goes on along the minus strand of CAZEKS010000125.1, from coordinate 6,468 downwards.
ACCATCTCAATCGCTTTCAACGAAAGCGAGGTTGGTTTCGATCTGAATGCGTTCGGGGTCCTGTGTCCTCTCGTAGAGGGCCGTGCACTTATGGCGGCTACCTACTCCTCCACTAAGTGGCCGGGCCGTGCACCGAAGGGCAAGGTGCTCCTACGCGGCTTCGTCGGAGGTCCGCACAACCAGGAGATTTTGAAGCGGTCGGACGAGGAGCTCGCTCAGACAGTACTTGCCGAGTTCCATGACATCCTGGGTCTTAACCCGTTTGCAAAGCCGCTGTTCAAACGAGTTTTTCGATGGTACCTCGGCATGCCGCAGTACACACTGGGGCACCTTGACCGTATCACACTCATCGAGAATCGCAGTACCCAGATTCCCGGCCTCGCCCTCGCCGGCGGTAGCTATAGAGGGGTAGGTATCCCGAATTGCATCGAAAGCGGTGAGCGAGCTGTCTCGAAGATACTCGGTGAGTGGGGAATCGACCTCGCGGAAGATCACCTCGAGGAGAAGCGGTATTACTAGGAAGCTCAAAGCTCAAAGTTGAAAGTTCAGGGCTCAAAGATGAAAGTAAGAAGTTATTAAGAGGAGCGTGTTCAGTTTGTATTACCCCCGGTAGGTCATTGCGAGGAGCGTAGCGACGAAGCAATCTCAAAGCGAGATTGCCACGCCCTTTGGGCTCGCAATGACAGCTTTTTTTGATTCCGAATGCAAACTATTTCATGCTCTCGGTGATAACTATGGTGCTGGAAAATAAATTCCCTCTCCCCTTGCGGGAGAGGGTGAGGGGGGAATGATGGAGTCAAGAACAAGGCTAAAGTTCATTCAATTCTTTCTGGTTTTGATATGTCTTATAATTTCTCTTGTCCCCGCAGCTTTTTCTGCTGAGAAAATCTCGACAAAAGTCACTGTTCGTGTGGTTGCAAAAGACTCTAAAGTAATCGGTTCAGGAGTTGGTGGTGCTTTTGTTCGGATTAAAAATCTTGAGAATGGAGAAATCTTGGCCCGAGGAAAACAGGAGGGAGGAACGGGCGATACCGACCGGATTATGGTTACGCCACGCCAAAGAGGGGAGATTGTCTATGGAACCCCTGGGGCCGCTTTCTTTCAAGCCGAGTTACCTCTGGAACGACCGACGCAGATTGAAATTTACACAGAGGCTCCTCTTGCCTATCCCCAATCCATCCAGAAAGGGTCGAAGACACTTACTCTCATCCCCGGAAAGCATATTTTGGGGGAAGGGGTGATTATCGAACTGGATGGATTGATTGTTAATATTCTGAATCCTTCTCCTAAAGGGGTTCTAAAAAAGGGAGAGGAATTAACGATCAAGGCAGAAGTCCGAATGCTCTGAGGATGCCCGTTTACTCCCGGAGGTCTCTGGGATTCAAACAAGTTAGAAATAGGGGGACAATGGGTTTACGGAAATCAGGTTTCAGAAAAATTCATTTTGAATTATGCTGGCAAGCCGAGCCTCTTTGAAGGAAAGATATCACTCCCAGCGGGTTTTGATGAGGTGAAACTTCAAATCGTCGCTGCCGACCAAGCAGGCAACTTCGGCCGGCACATCCTTTCCTATCGAGTTGGTCCTTAAGAGGAAGTTATTCTAAAGAGGTAAAATGCAGACAACGCCGGAAGTTGAAAAATCGACGTACAGGAAACCTATCCCATTTTCCTTTTTTGATTACCTTTGATTTTTTCTAAATCCAAATCGTCGAGGACAACAATACCCTTCGCCTTCATCTCTTCAATTGCCTTTTGAGTGGTATCTGGAGCGACTCCCCTGCTCAAATTTTTAATAAAAATTACTTTGAATCCTGCTGCTATGGCATCGATGGCGGTGGCTTTTACACAGTAATCGGTTGCAATACCATAGACGATCACTTTCTTGATCTTATTCTTCTTAAGAAGTTGAGCCAAATTGGTCTTTTTCCCGCCGTCGTCTTGAAAGCCGGAATAGCTGTCATATTTTGGGTCCATGCCCTTTTTCACAACAGCTTTAAATAATTTTTTATCCAGTAAGATTTCCGCCCCAGGGGTGTTTTGCACGCAATGGGGTGGCCAGAGGACCTGATCCTTTCCATGGAGTTTTATCACGTCAAAAGCCTTTTTCCCTTGATGATTGGTAAAGAAGGAGATGTGATTCGCGGGATGCCAATCCTGAGTGGCAAAGATCGGAAAACCTGCCTGTTTCAGTTTTTTTGTATTTTCTTCCACAGCATTAACGTAAGCCTCATCGGTTCCTCCCACAGCTAAGGAGCCATTTCTGAGTTCTGTAAAATCTCCTTGGACATCGACGACAATGACACCAATTTCCTCTGTCTCCCTTGCCATCGTCGCACCTCCGGTCACAAATGTAAGAATATTGCTCCCATCATTAGTTTTATACTCCTGCTTCCCATGCTGTGCATCCTATAGATATTGTAATATACTTTTAACTCTAAACTCATAACTCTGAACGCCGAAATCTAAACTTCATCAGCCATCTCTCGAGCGACCTGTCTTGCCGCTTTGATGATCTTTTCAATGTCTTCATCCGAATGGGCAATGGACAGACCGCCACCGCCATGCATCACATGGACCCCATGGTTGAGCATTCGGATACGAAACTCCACTTCCCTTTTCTCGATGTCAGTAAGTTGGTGGATGGAATGGGGTGAATCGAGGATCACTCCTTTTTGGTGAGGGAAATGGGTTTGGAAGAGAGAACCGATTCCTGTGACGACGGCATTCACTCCCTCACGATCAAGGGCCTCTTGAACCCCCTTGCGCACCTTCGCTCCTTTCTTTTCTAATGCGGGGTAGATCTCATCCTTATGATCCTTCAAATAACGGAGCATGGACAATCCCGCAGCTGCGGTGAGGGGATGAGAGGAGAAGGTTCCACCACCAATCATAATTTTTTCCCATTTGTTCCCCTTCTTTTCGGGGGAGGTCTTCTCGAGAATCTCCTTTTTTCCTACCAAGGCTCCTACAGGTAATCCTCCACCTATAATCTTTCCTAAAGTGGTCAGATCTGGATTGATGTGAAACCTTTCCTGGAACCCGCCCAAGGCAACACGGAAACCTGAGATGACCTCATCAAAGATCAGAAGGATTCCCAGTCTTTCAGTCTCGGATTGGAGCATCTTAAGATATTCCATCGTAGCAGGGATGAATCCACCCTCACCGACAACGGGTTCGAGTATGACTCCTGCCAGGTCATCCTTATTTTGATGGATGACGTCCAGTGAACTGGAAAGGTCGTTTAAGGGAATGACTTTCGTATATTGCTGGAGCTCAGGCAGCAATCCGAGACTTTCTTCTCTCTCATAAGGCATTTTAATGCCGCGGGAGAGATCCGAATTGGCTCCGTGCCAGCCTCCTGCAATTTTTAAAATGGTATTTTTACCCGTGAAAGCACGGGCGAGCCGAACCGCATACATCGTAGCCTCTGTTCCGGAGCAACAGAAACGAACCATCTCCGCGCAGGGGTTCAATTCACGAATCAGCTCTGCCCATTCCACCTGCTTCTCAAAAAGGATGCCCCAGTGGATTCCCTCCTTCAACTGCGCTTCGATCGCACGGACGATGATTTCAGAATGATGACCCAGAATGTGAGTGTAGTTACCCATCCAGAGGTCGACATATTCATTCCCATCCACGTCCCAGACTTTGGATCCCTTTGCCTTCTTTACGAAGAAAGGGTAAGGTGGAAAATAATGGATGTTATGGGAAACGCCCCCTGGCATCACCTCTCTGGCCCTCTTAAAAAGACTCTCCGATTTTTTTGTTTTTTGCCGATAGGTTTCAAAGAAATATTTCACCGAAGAAACCCTCCCGAAAGATTTGTCTTTTTATAACATAAATTTGAAAGATCGGAAATGAGATTTCAGCGCGCAGGAATTTCTTGTTTGAAAGTCAAAAAGATCTTCTGGGAAGAAGGGGTCGGGCTGGGACAGGAATTAAGAGTGGATGGGAAAAGAAAAAATCTTTTTCGGCCTCCCTCAGCTGATTGGCTCCACTTTCTTACCTGATTTGCTTTCCCTCCATTGAACGAAAAGCCCCATGCCCAGCATCGCAATGCCGATGATGTCCGTGACCGTTCGCGGATCGATTAACATCAAACCACCGATAGAAAACCAGATGCGTTCCCACCACTTCATCGGGGCAAGACAGTAACCGATCATGGCTACCCCTATTCCAAACATTCCACCGGATGCGGTGATAAGATTCTGTATTAATGTAAATGGTGTTGTTCCTATCAGCAACATCGCTGGGTTATAGACAAAGATATACGGCACGATGAACGCTCCAATGGCCAGTTTTGTTGCGATAAAACCTGTTTTCATAGGATCAGCTTTGGCAATGCCTGCACCTGCATAGGCAGCAAGGGCCACTGGCGGCGTAAGGTCTGCAATGATTCCGAAATAGAAGACGAACATGTGGGCTGCGAGAGGTGCGACTTTCAATAAGATGAGAGCGGGTGCGGCTATCGTTGAGGTGATGATGTAATTGGCAGTGGTTGGTGCGCCCATCCCGAGGATAAGGGATGTGATCATGGTGAAGAAAAGGGTAAGTAGAAGATTCCCTCCAGCCAGGTCCACAAGACCATTGGCTAGCTTAAGTCCCAATCCGGTGAGGGTTACAACACCGATGATGATGCCGGCTGTGGCACATGCGATGGCAACACCCAGGGCTCCCCGAGCACCGGCTGCAAAGGCATTCAAGACATCAACGATGCCCATCCGGGTTGACTTTCGCAATTGAGCTGCCACCACAGAAACAACAAGGCCCATGAGCGCTGCATAGAGCGGAGTGAAACCTCCCATGAGGAAGAAGATGATGGCGAAGAGAGGAAGAAGAAGGTGCCCCCGTTCCCTCATAACAATGGCAAGACGTGGTAACTCGTCGCGGCTCATTCCGCGAAGCTTGGAGCGTTTGGCCTCAAAATGCACTTCAATGAAGATACCGAAGAAGTAGAGGCAAGCCGGGATGGCAGCGGCCTTGGCGATTTCGATGTAGGGCATATTGAGGAATTCAGCCATAATGAAGGCTGCCGCACCCATGATGGGCGGCATGATCTGACCGCCTGTCGACGCTGAGGCCTCCACGGCTGCAGCAAACTCAGGCCGGTATCCGAGGCGCTTCATCATCGGGATGGTAAAGCTTCCGGATTCTACGGTATTGGCCACTGAACTGCCAGAGATCATTCCCTCCAGAGCGCTGGTGACGACAGCCACTTTAGCCGGACCTCCGGAGGCCCAGCCGGCAACAGCATTGGAAAGATCAATGAAGAGTTGACCGAGGCCTGTCTTCTCCCGAAAGGCGCCGAAAAGGACAAAGAGGTAGATGAAGGTTGATGAGACCCAAAGGGGAATGCCCATGATGCCTTCGGTGGTCAGATACATGTGTGAGGCGATTCGCCGGAGGGAATAGCCTCGGTGTGTTAAGAATCCTGGAAAGTAAGGTCCGAAGTAAGCATAGATGAGGAAGGCGCCGGCAATGCAAACGATAGGAAGACCAACGACACGCCTCGCTGCCTCCAGGGTGATGAGGACCCCCAGGCCGGCGAAAATGTAATCCATCGTCACATAATCTCCGCCGGACTCCATAATTCGGGTATAGTTTAGGGTGAGGTATAGACCTACTAAGCCCGTGAAAGCAGCTATCAGGTAGTTGTGCAATTTGAGGCGATCGGAATACTTGGACGTTCGGAAAGGGAAGAGCAAGTAGACCAGGACGAAGGCGAAGGCCAGGTGAATAGAACGCTGGAGTTGAGCAGGCAAAAGCCCGAAGGCGGCCGTGTAAACCTGGAAGCATGAGAAGCCGACCGCGATCACATACACAATCCAGTGCTGAAAGCCTTTCAACTTACGGGCGGTAGACTCTTTGTCGACCTTCTTTAATATCTCAGCAATCTCTTCCTGTGTAACTTCTGGTTGGGCCTCAGTGGCACAAAAGACCTTTGGTTTTTCCTTATCGCTCATTGCACGCACCGACCTTTCCACAGTTCATAACGAGAAGCCTTCTGTATCCGGAGGGAAACGAGCGTTCCTGGTTCCACCAAATCAGCCAGGGCGATATCCCGCCCTTTTATCCGAAGGGAGTGATTTGCTACCCAGCCCACAAAAAAACTGACTTCAGGGACAGGACGGTTCACAACCCATTCCAGCCATCCATCCTTACCAAACTGAAGTTTCGTTGTGTCAGTGGAAGCCTCCGGCATGCCGGCGCCCAAGGAATCGGAGCGAGATTTCACGATCAGAAGGTGGTCTCCTTCAACCCGTATCGTAGACAGGCCTTTTGTTGACAGAGTGGATGAAGGAGAGGATGAATTCCTCTCCCTCATCCATCTTTGCGCAAACTAAGACCTTGCCCATTTTCACGGTTGTAATTCTAAGAACCGGATAAAGGGGATAAAACAAAAAAAAGACGACTAATATTCCGAGGGCGCAGACACCCATCCATAGCCGTCTCATCATCGTTTGATCG
>CAZEKS010000124.1:0-6526 GCA_964512795.1 uncultured Syntrophaceae bacterium | reverse complement strand
CCCCTGAAAACTGTCTATAATTCACCATCGGGACTTTTTCGACAGTCTCGTTGGGAATTGGATTTTGTAATTTGAAAAAACTTAGAAATGTTTGGAGGAGAAATGGAAACAATTTATTATTCTCGCTTTAACTCGTCCCTTTTAAAAAATGTTTTTGTCGCCTCTACAGAGAGGGGGGTCTGTATGGTGGACTTCCTCAAATCAGAGAAAGTCTTTTTGAGTAGATTAAAAGAAAGATTTCCTGGAAAGATTATTAGGGATAATCAAAAGAATAGGAATTTGTTGAATGAACTTAAAAAATACTTGAAAGGTGAACTCCAGCGCTTTGATTGTAAGTTGGATTTCAGAGGAACCCCATTTCAGAAAAGAGTTTGGTCAGCATTGGCAAAAATTCCTTACGGCCAAACACGATCCTACAAGGAGATTGCGCAGGCAATTGGCCATCCAAAAGCCTTTCGGGCCGTTGGGAATGCCAATGGCCAGAATTCCATTCCATTGATCATCCCCTGCCACAGAGTGATTAAGAACAATGGTGGATTAGGCGGCTTTGGACATGGGGTTAAGGTAAAAAAGCAGTTATTAGACTTTGAAAAGGCCCATTGATTTTGAGAAATCCATCCAAGAAGCTGCTTTCCTCGGTTTAAAAGAAGTCCCAGAATAAATCGTCCGAAATTCACTCCCATCCTTTCCTCCCTCTCGAAGGGGAGGAAAGGATGGGGAAAGGAGGGAAAGGAGGAGGAAATGAGACAAATAAAATCTTTTTTATTTTAGAAGGTTAATTTCCAATATCATAAATACATCAAAAAATATGCCAAGTGGCAATTTGATTTTCGGGTGCCTTAGAAGTAAAATGTGATAAAATAGATGAAAATCGAGTAAAATAAAGAACAACTGTTTTTCCTATTGGGAGAAAATTTAGTTAACGTTTTTGTTTAGCACATGACAGAATCGTAATTGCTTGGGTTGAAACACCAATCCAACGTCTCTTAACGCCAGCGTGGACCAACTTTGAGAGAGACAGAGCGAAATAAAGAAAAACCTAAGAAAAGGATTATCAAGGATGATGGATAATGAGAAAGCAATTTAAAATGAAATTATGAAAGTTATTTGGTCGTCGACTTTTTTGTTGAATTTAGTAAAACGGTTTTAGAAAACCGAAGGAGCTTATTGACTTCTGCTTTAAATTTGGCATTTTGGAGAGCAATTGAAGACACCGATTTTAGGAATAGGGTTAAAAAAGAGCTGATTCCTGGTCAGTTACAAAATTTGAACAAAATGCCAACGTATGGTTATAAATTTTACATATGGGCTTGGCTATAAATCGAGAAAGCCCTTAGATTTTAATAAATTCTAAAATTTGAGAATTTTGAAATATTTGGCATTAATATTGCTGAAAAATAATTGATATTCATGGTTTAACTCGTACTTAAACTACACTATTGAAGGTAAGCCCAAACCTTATTCGATCACGATGAAACAAAACTTAGAAGAAATTAACGTTTTTTTGGGTAAGAATTCCGTCTTTGAAGGAAAGATGACCTTTGAAGGAGTGTTTCGTGTTGATGGGAAGGTGGAGGGAGAAATCTTCCATAGTGGGACATTAATTATGAGTGAAACAGCGGTCATCAAAGGGAAAGTGGAGGTTGATGCCCTCATCCTCAATGGCATCGTGGAAGGAGAAGTGAATGCCAAGGAACGAGTGGAAATCCATTCAAGAGGGAAATTATACGGAACCATTCTTACTCCTGTCCTTATTATCCAGGATGGGGGTATTCTTGAGGGAAATTGCAAGATGGGGTCTAAATCCGATAACGAGAGTGATTTTGGAGGTGGGGGGGGGAGACTGCTTCCAAAAATTCCAACTCTTGATTAGTGCCGGGAAATCTAAAAGTGAAAGCATGCTCATAACTTGATTGCCTTTCCTTCTCAGTCCTTTCTCATTCTTAATCCAGGAGATTAATATCTGCAAGATCATCTCCCTTTCCATAAGGGAAGAATTAATGCATGCATGCAAGCTTGACCTGAAATCTCCCCAATCTCCCCCGGGGTACGCTCCCTGGTTGAAACATGCAAAAAAAGGCAGAGCCATTTCTGGTCCTGCCTTTGCTTTTTGAAAAATATTGGATTACTATTTTACCTTCTTTCTTTTTGCCATCTCAAAAAATAATTTCAGGCCTGTTTCGCCAAACACATCCTATACGGTGTGTCTTCGGACTCTAAAATAAATATACCATCTTTAATAATCTTCAACTCCTACAGCTGCCCGGTTAATCTGTGCTTCAATCTGTCTCCTTCCGCCATTCTCATTGAGCATTACACCCCTTTCACTTTCTCAAAAAAGGATCCCAGTTGCTCTTTGGGAAACCATATCCGTACGAGTCCTTTTTCATCTTCCAACATCACCACTTTTTCATTTTCGATCCTCTTTATCTTAAATAAATCCTGGGTTAATTTATTTTTCAGCCTCTCTCCTTCCATGATTATCATTGTGCATTACTCCCTTCCACTGTTTTTTCGGTACTGGTCATATGACTTTTATTGGCGGTCAGCCACTTCACGGTAATAAATACCCATGATCAATATAAATGAACCATGGGCCCCACAAAAAGTCTTATGATTTAATCAATCCAGTTTTTCCAAAAAACCGGAAATCCGTTGCCTTGGATTCAACGATAACTCGCACTTTGGCTTTTTCAGGGATCAGAAATGATAAACTTTCCGCTAATAGAGCAATATTAATGCCAAAAATAGTATTCTTCTAAACGTTTGATATTTTAAATTTTTCTAATAGAGTGATGTAGATGTAAAAATAAAAGGCGTGACTTTTTGCCATAAATGGTCGATATATGTCATCTCCGGTGATAGATCCAGCATGATCAAGATATTTCTGTCTGACCGCTTTCAGTGACCCTTAAAATAACTTTTCCATTAGAGATGGTATATCTCGAGTGTTTCTGGATAGACCTCACCACCTTCAGTTCTCACTACCATCAATATCTAAGAAGGTAAATTAATAATCAAGTTTGGTTTACGATTTTCTTATCCTTTCTTGATAAGTTTATTTAAGAAGAGACAATTTTTGACATATTAAATAAATCCCCCAGTCAAGCAATAATCTTCATAATATTATATTTTCTAATGGGTTATAGATTTTTAGGAACACTGGCACCATACTTGCTGGTAAGGTAGTAACAAAGAATAAGAGACCGATAAAGCCTAACCACGAGTAATCGCAAAACGCCTGCCTACCGTCACCGGTGGAGGCCCACTGTTCCAAATGTGGGGTTAGGAAAATCACGCCTGCGTGCTGAAACGCAGCGGTTCGGCCTGCCGGATGACCACCGGAGCCTTGGCGTAGGTGGGCAGGGTTTTTGGGGAACATGAGCTTGTCCGTGGGGCTCCATTTTTAGAAAAGGATAATATTTTATGCGCCTGGGACGAAAACCATCAAGGGAACTAAGTTATAGAGATAAAAAGATTGTAAACAGACTCAACTCCAGTTTTGATACGATGTCACGGGTCGCTAAGAAATATGGGATTTCCAAACAACGGATTTACCAAATTCTAATAAGAGCTAAAGAACTCGGGGTTGTTGTCAATAGACCCAGATTATTGGCGCGGTATCACGGGATTGATCAATGTGGGGTCTGTAGCAAAATTTTACAGGTTGCCGAAAAGGATGATTTGATAACGAAAAGACAGCTCTCTAAAATGCTGAGCATTGACTACGAGGTCTGTAGCTGGCATCTCAATCAGCTAAAAGTATCAGGTTTTGTCTCTAAAAAGTTTGCAACAATGAGAAGTGATAGGTTGGCTAAAGCTCTCCATTATTACAGGTACAATTATCTTCCCCCGAGTGTTGTGGGCAGAAAATTTGGATATAAGAACTTTTACTCACTCCTAAGCTATCAAAAAAAAAGAGGCATAGACATGGAAAGGACGCTGAATTTACCCATAGCAGGCATATTGGAACAGGAGGACCGCATTACCGCAATCCCATCCATGAGTCAAACTCATTCCTAATATGAATCAAATATAGGGTAATAGGGGGGCAGCCCTGACAAAAATATTGGACCTCTTTCGGAACATCCTTTTAAACATCCTTTTTGGGTTTGAGGCCCCGATGGATTCAACCGATGGGAGAACTTTTACAGCAAGTGTAAGGAAAATCATAGAAGACATAGGCCCGAGCAAGACGGATCACCAGAAAATATTCAACGAATTGTATTGGCAAGTCCCTTGACATAAGTATTGTATTTTATTTTTTTACAGAGAATTTTCATGGCTCTTCCCGAATCATGTATATTCTATGAAGATTCCAAATGCCTTCTTAAAGGTGGCTGCTGCGATAACAATTGTGAGGTGACCCAAAATGCAAAGGGTGTCCAGTCTTCTGATGAGATTGATACATTGATTGAATGGCGAATAGAGAAAGCGCCGGAGGGAGAAGGAAATTCGGGATTGAAATCAGGTTAAGCCTCTCTTGTTGTCCCGTTCAGGGAGTAAGACTCTCGCCTTTGGGCGAAGACTTTAGTCCGATCTTTGTCCCACAAGGGTCCAAGGGGTCCAGGGTTCTAAGAACATGTTTGAATATTTTTCACTCGAACCCTTGAATCCTGGCATCCTTGACTCCTAAACCTATTCTCTTAACCCGGCATCCTCAAGACACCCGCCCCCTGGATTTTCCCTCGCTTTAATAAAATAAGAGCCTGATTTGCCTCTTCTAATTTAAATTCCTGGACTTCAGGAATAATTGGTATTTTAGCAGCCAAAGGTAGAAATTCCTGGGCATCCCTTCTAGTAATATTTGCAACACTTTTTATTTCTTTTTCATCCCAGAGGAGCTGAGCGTAGTCAAGGGGTGGAATTGGGTTTCTCTTTCGAATGACCGCTAACACCAACCTCCCACCCTTTTCCAAAACCTTTAGAGCATGAGGTACTGTTTCTCCGACCGGAGTGAAATCAATGGCGCAATGGAGTTTCTTGGGAGGTTCATCTTCTGGTCCTCCTATCCAGGAGGCTCCCAGTTTTTTAGCCAGCTTTCGATGTGCCTCACTTCTTGTAAAGACGAATATCTTACAACCCCAATATTTCGCTATCTGAATGACGATATGAGCAGAGGCCCCGAATCCAAAAAGCCCCAAGGTTTGGTCTTTTTTAATGCCGGAAAGGGTTAAATCTCGATATCCAATGGCGCCGGCGCATAAAAGTGGAGTCGCCTCAGCATCAGAAAATCTTTTAGGAATTAAATAGGCGAAGTCTTCTGAGATGACCGTGTATTGGGCATAACCCCCATTGGCATGGCATCCAGTGCCTCGGAACTCTAAGCATAGATTTTCATTTCCTTCTCGGCAAAAATGACATTTTCCGCAAGCTGAATTGATCCAAGCAATTCCCACACGATCTCCTATATTAAAGTATTTTGCCCCTGAACCTATTTTTTCTACTCTTCCAACAATCTGATGTCCCAATACGATTGGAAGTTTTGGCGGAAGCCTTCCTTCGATCTCATCCAGCTCTGTATGACAGACGCCACAGGCAGAGATCTTCACTAAAATTTCTTTAGGTCCGGGAAAAGGGTCTGGCAAATCCGTCATCTTCAGGGGTTCTTTTTCTATCGGAGAAATTTCTTTCAGCACCATGGCCTTCATTTTCCAATCCTCCGTTTCTTGGCTCGATGGGGATATATCATACACCAATTTTGCCATCTTTGAGTAGTAAATAACATTCTTATTACGAATTATCGGGAAAGAACTTGACGGAAAGATTTCATGGGGGAGGAATAAGGGAATTTCAGAAGGCCTAATGCCCAGGGCGGGGTTTGTCCCCGCCCTGCAGGTGGGGATTTATTCAGGTTGAAGTACCTAATAAGTCCTGTAATACCTTTCGATCCAACCCCTTCTCTCCTCATAGTATCCAGGGGTTTGACGATTTTCATAATGTCCTGCCACCCAATTCCCCCAACGATCATAATGACCAGGGATCCACACTCTTTCCCAAGTGCCTGGCACCCATTCACGAGCTATTTCCCAATGGCCCGGGACATATTCCTGCCGCGGTGGATAATAACGAAGTTCCGGCGCTGGAGAGATAATAACTGGAGGCGGAGGAGGAAAAGCAGCGAATAGGCCTCCTAAAACGAGTGCTTTTAATACACGTTGATGCTTAGATCCAGCCTCAGCAGAGGGGATGCTGGAAACAGAGATTAAGGCCAAAACCAAGATCATCAGTGCCAATTTCTTCCACATATAGGTTCCCTCCTTTCGGATATATCTGCCGTTCTTTTATCTTTTTAGGCGGAGGGAGGAGTGGATTTATTCAAATAGAAACATTAAAGAAAGGAAGAATGGAATATTGGGATACTGAAAAAATGGAATTTTTGAATTCTGAGGGTTGAAGGGTTACGGAGACGCGACACCCCTGCCTACGGTGGACAGGGACACGGTCACAAATTTTATAAATAGTTAGAAGTTAGCAGAAAGGGCATAGATGACAACTCCTTCGCGGAGTTTTGGGCCACCGATCA
>CAZEKS010000123.1:0-6537 GCA_964512795.1 uncultured Syntrophaceae bacterium | reverse complement strand
CTCTCCTTCATCGAATACCTCAATAAAAATAAGAATTGTATCCATCCGAAACCCATCTACGTCCAAGGTGTCAAAAATGGAATCGAGGTTGAGATCGCCTTCCAGTATAACGATGGATATGCTGAAATCCTCTTCTCCTTCGCTAACAACATCAATACCCATGAAGGGGGAACCCATCTGATCGGATTCAAAAGTGCCCTTACACGAACGATCAATCAATATGCGACCAGCGCTAATCTGCTCAAGGGCGACAAGGAAAACCTCACGGGAGAAGACATCCGGGAAGGGCTGGCCGGAGTGATCAGCATAAAAATCCCAGAGCCTCAATTCGAAGGACAGACCAAGACGAAGCTTGGAAACAGCGAGGTGAAGGGATTGGTAGAGGCCCTGGTCAATGAAAAACTGGGGAGTTACTTTGAAGAGAATCCAGGCGTCGCCAGAAAAATCATTTCAAAAGTGATCGATGCTGCTCGCGCCAGGGAAGCAGCTCGGAAGGCGCGGGAACTGAGCCGTCGCAAGGGGGCGCTGGAAGGAGACTCCCTTCCCGGAAAATTGGCCGATTGCCAGGAGAGGGACCCTGCGCTCAGCGAGATCTATATTGTGGAGGGCGATTCGGCAGGCGGCTCAGCTAAACAGGGCAGGGATCGGACCTTCCAGGCGATTCTTCCCCTTAAAGGAAAAATTCTTAATGTAGAGAAGGCTCGGTTCGATAAGATGTTGGCCAGCGAAGAGATTCGCCTCCTCATCTCTGCCCTCGGGGCAGGGATTGGGAAGGAGGACTATGATATCCAGCGACTTCGTTATCACCGCGTCATCATCATGACCGATGCGGATGTGGATGGGTCCCATATCCGAACCTTACTTCTCACGTTTTTCTATCGCCATATGCCAGAGGTGATCGAGCGGGGATATCTTTATATTGCACAACCCCCGCTTTTCAAAGTGATTGAGGGAAAGGGCGAGTCCTATATTAAGGACGAAGGAGCATTCAATCGATATCTGATGAACCGTGCCATCAACAAGAGCGAGGTGATCGTCCAGTCCACAAATAAAAAACTGACCGACAAGAGGCTCGGCTTGCTTTTGGAAAAGATTTATACCTATCATGATTTGATTCAGCGGATTCAGAAGAAAGGGTATTCACGATCCCTTATTAAATTCCTCCTTAAAAATGGTGTTCGGAACAAGTCGACGTTTGAGGAGAAGGCGAAAACAGCCGATCTTCAGAAACGATTAAGGAAAAGTGGCTTTGAGGTGTTTGATCTTTCCTGGGACGAAGAGCACAACCTCTATGGTTTTGAGGTTCAAGAATCGAATGGAAAAGACCTGAGAAGCCGAGTTCATTGGGATCTCGTTGCCTCGGTTGAATACCGCCATCTCTCTCAGATTCGTCAAGAGATCCAAGAGATGGCACCTCCTCCCTACACCTTGGTGGAGAAAGGAAAGAATGTGACCATCGATCACGAAGAAGGACTGCTTCAAGCACTGAATCAATTGGGAAGGGAAGGTCTGGGCATCCAGCGATATAAAGGGTTGGGGGAGATGAATCCCGAACAGCTCTGGGAAACCACAATGAATCCGGAGACCCGAACCCTTCTCAAGGTAAAAGTGGAAGATGCCATTGAGGCCGATGAAATCTTCAGCATCTTAATGGGCGATGAGGTGGAGCAAAGGCGCCAATTCATTGAGAAGAATACCCTCTATGTTCAACGCCTCGATATCTAAAACTAAAAAAAATTACAAGTGTCAATCCCGCCAAGGCGGGACCCAATGCCAAATCAATTTCAAAGCACAAAATCTGGGAACCCAACCCTTTCGGGGTTGATCATCATCAAGACTAAAGCCTTGAGTTACAGTGTCATTTGGCATTTACGGTAAAATGAATGCTCATCGTCGGTTTGACGGGGGGGGTGGCGAGCGGGAAGACGGCTGTCTCCCAAGTCTTAAAAGAAGAGGGTGCTTATATCATCGATGCAGACCAGATTGCCAGGGAGCTGGTACAACCCCACAAACCCGCCTGGAATGAATTAGTCAAGGCATTTGGCAAGGAAATTCTTCAAGAGGATGAGTTCATTAATCGAAAAAAATTAGCCGAGAAGGTCTTTGGGGATCTCAAGCATAGGAAACATCTGAATCAGATTCTTCATCCACAGATCAAAGAGGAGATGGATCGAAGAACAAAAGAGATCGGGCAAAAGGATCCCGAAGCCATCGTGGTGATCGACGCCCCGCTTCTTGTTGAGCTTGGAGCGCACCGTAAAGTGGATAAGCTGATTGTGGTCACTTCAACCCCGATGCAGCAAATGGAAAGGCTGAAAGAACGGGATGGGAGAAGCCCCGAGGAGGCCCTGGGAATCTTCTTCGCTCAGATGCCCGTCGAGGAGAAGGTAAAACTGGCAGATTTCGTCATTCGAAATGAGGGATCTCTTGAAGAGACGGAGAAAAGGGCAAGGGAGGTCTTTCAAGAGTTAAAAAATGGCGTGCTTCAAAAAAATAAAAACCACTAAGCGCGACTGGCCTGTATAACGACCCCGGTCCCGACCGAGGGCGGGGCAGGCAGGCGCTATGCCCTGAACACCATGCGGTGCAGGGCTATGCACATAGCGACAGAGGAGGGTAAAGGGAAAAACTATGAACATTAAAGATTTGAAAAAGCTGAAGATTAATGAACTATACAAGATCGCCAAGGAGCTTAATGTCGAAGGGGCGAGTGGAATGAGAAAGCAGGAATTGATCTTTGCTATTCTTCAAGCCCAGACGGAGAAGAACGGCCTGATCTTTGGGGAAGGGGTGTTGGAAATCCTGCCCGATGGGTTTGGTTTTCTGAGAGCCCCCGATTACAATTATCTACCCGGCCCGGATGACATTTACATCTCCCCATCCCAGATCCGGCGATTCAACCTTCGGACCGGTGACACGGTCTCGGGTCAGATTCGACCTCCCAAGGATACCGAGCGGTACTTCGCCATGTTGAAAGTCGAATTGGTCAATTATGAAGACCCGGAGGTGGCCAGGGATAAAATCCTCTTCGACAACTTGACCCCCCTTTATCCTCAGGAGAAAATCCAATTAGAGGCGGCGAATGGTTCTAAAAATTACTCCGCTCGGGTGATGGACCTTCTCACGCCCATTGGAAAGGGACAGCGAGGGCTGATCGTTGCTGCACCGAGAACCGGAAAAACAATGCTTCTCCAGAGCATCGCCCATAGCATTACCTCCAACCATAAAGAGGTCACTTTGATCGTCCTTCTTATCGATGAACGACCCGAGGAAGTGACCGATATGGAGCGGTCTGTCGATGCAGAGGTCATCAGTTCCACTTTTGACGAGCCCGCCTCGCGCCATGTTCAGGTGGCGGAGATGGTGATAGAGAAGGCAAAGCGGTTGGTGGAACATCAAAAGGATGTGGTGATCCTTCTCGATAGCATCACCCGCCTTGCCAGGGCCTACAATACGGTCGTGCCGCCCAGCGGGAAGGTCCTCTCCGGAGGGATAGACGCCAATGCCCTTCAACGGCCGAAGCGTTTTTTTGGCGCCGCCAGAAATATTGAAGAGGGCGGGAGCCTGACCATTATCGGGACAGCCCTGGTCGACACAGGAAGCCGCATGGATGAGGTGATCTTCGAAGAATTCAAAGGCACAGGAAATATGGAAATCAATTTAGACCGGCGTTTGGTGGACCGGAGGGTCTTTCCCTCCATCGATATTCAGCGCTCTGGCACTCGAAAAGAGGAGTTGCTCCTCGAGCGTAACGATCTCAACCGCATCTGGCTATTAAGAAAAGTCCTTCAGCCGATGAATACGGTAGAGAGCATGGAATTTCTTTTGGAGAAGATGCAAGCCACGAAGAACAACCGAGAATTCCTCGACTCCATGAATCAATAATGGTGTTAGTGTAAGCGTTGGTGATAGTGATAGGAATGGTAAATACCATTCACCATCACCGATCACTATCACATGATTTGAAAAAATAGTTGAAAATTTGTGGAAAATCAGTAAAATAGAGAAGTGGAGGGCAGTCAGATGAAAAAAGACATTCACCCCAAGATTTTTGACACGGTGATTAAATGTGCCTGTGGAGCTACCCTTGAGACGAAGAGTACGGAAAAGGAGATCCGTGTAGAAATCTGCTCCAACTGTCATCCTTTCTTCACAGGAAAACAAAAGTTTTTAGATACCGCTGGAAGAATTGAACGGTTTCAGAAAAAATATGGGAAAAAAGAAAAACAGAAGGAATGATTCAGACTTCCCGATTCATCACGACTCATCCCGATCCATTACTTTTGGACCAATCTCTTTCTGTGCGCCCAAAGGTTCATCCTATACTCCTGTCTTTCTGTCTGTCATTTTTTTGACAGACATTCAGCATTAGTTCATCCTGTAATATAAAAATGTTTCTTGTAGAGAATGGGTGTTTTAGTCTATCTCTGAGAGGTTTTTATTATTTGTGCTAATCAAAAAGGGGTCATTTGGGCCAGTGGTTTAACCACAGGGTTCCTTGGGAGGGTTTAAATGCTCTTTGGGAGAAAAGAACCCAGCCAGGGATATCCTCTATCCAATCCATCTGTCTCTAAAAAAAGGGAGGATCGCATTCGAGTCGGCGGACAGGCTGTGATCGAAGGGGTGATGATGAGGTCTCCCAATTCGATGGCCGTTGCGGTCCGCAGGCCCAATGGCGAGATTGTAGTGAAACGAGAGAGGCTGGACTTCTTTTCTGAAAAAAAATTTTTCTCTAAGCTTCCTTTGATCAGGGGGGTGATCAACTTGATCTCCGCCCTGGTTTTAGGGATGAAAGCTCTCAATTTTTCGGCCAATCAGTCCCTTGAGGAAAAGCAAGAAGTCAGCTCCTGGACCATGGGTCTTACCTTTGCCTTTGCCCTCTGTTTCGGCATCTTCCTCTTCTTTCTAATCCCTCTCTTTTTGACGAAATGGTTGCGGTTCGCTATCCCCATGGTTTCCACAAGCGGGATCCTCTTCAATCTGGTGGATGGAATCATCCGGTTGATGATCTTTCTGGCTTACCTGCGGGCCATCTCCTTTTTCAAAGAGATTCGAAGAATCTTTCAATATCATGGCGCCGAACACAAAACGATCTTCGCCTTTGAGTCCGGTGAGGCGTTGATGGCTGACCGGGTAAAGGGGTTTAGTTATCTTCATCCCAGATGTGGAACAAGCTTCCTCCTGATGGTCATGGTGGTGAGCATTTTGGTCTTTGCCCTCATCCCTCACCATCTTTCATTCGGATATAAAGTGGCCTCCCGGGTGGTTTTCATCCCTCTTATCGCAGGGCTTGCTTATGAGATCATCCGATTCGCCGATCAAAAGCGAGAGAGCAGGGGCATGCAATATTTCATCAAGCCCGGTCTTTGGCTCCAACGGATGACCGCCCGCGAGCCTTCTGAAGATCAGATAGAGGTAGCACTCCGCGCCCTTCAAGAAGTGCTGGAATTTGAGAGACATCGATAAAAGATAAGGGATAATGTCAAATTTCAAAGCTCAAAGTTCAAATGAAAGCTAAAGCTCAAATAACAAAATTTACCAAAAAAGAAATTTTGACATTAAGGCCATTTGACATTCATTTGAACTTTGGATTTTGACATTTGTCATTGTTTTTAGAGGAAAGAGATGTTTGGGAAATTAGAAGAGGTCGAGCATCGGTACGAGACACTCTCCCACCTCCTCGGCCAACCCGAGTTGATCGCGAAACAGGATGAATTCCAGAAGGCTGCCAAAGAGTATGCCGAGCTGGGAAAGGTGGTCGACCTTTACAGAAGGCTTAAAAGAATAGAAGAGGAGATCAAGGGGAGCCAGCACCTCCTTGATAACGAAGAAGATGAAGAAATGAAGCGGTTGGCCAAAGAGGAGGTCAATCGGTTGAACCAGCAGAAGGAAAAGGTCGAGGAGGAGTTAAAAATGGCGCTTCTCCCCAAAGACCCTAATGACGAAAAAAACATCTTGCTTGAAATCCGTGCAGGAACAGGAGGAGAGGAAGCGGGGCTTTTCGCAGGGGATCTCTTCAGGATGTATTCCAAGTTTGCTGAAAAACAAGGCTGGCAGATGGAGATATTGAGTCGCCACTATACGGGTGTGGGAGGGTTCAAAGAGATCATCGCCCTGATCGAAGGGAAGGGGGTCTACAGTCGACTGAAATTTGAGAGCGGCGTCCACCGGGTTCAGAGAGTTCCCGTAACAGAAGCTCAGGGCCGTATTCATACTTCCACGGTGACCATGGCTATCCTTCCGGAGGCAGAAGAGGTAGATGTTCAGATCGATCCCAATGATCTACGAATCGATATCTTCAGATCATCGGGACCGGGGGGTCAGAGCGTAAACACCACAGACTCCGCTGTCCGGATTACCCATCTCCCCACGGGAATAGTCGTGTCCTGTCAGGATGAAAAATCACAGCACAAAAATAAGGCCAAAGCCCTTAAAATCCTTCGGGCGAGGTTAATGGATAAGGCCCAGCAAGAGAAACAGACGGAGATTTCAGAAAAGAGAAGAAACCAGGTGGGGACTGGAGAGCGAAGCGAACGC
>CAZEKS010000122.1:0-6541 GCA_964512795.1 uncultured Syntrophaceae bacterium | reverse complement strand
CTTCCAGGACGAAGGTTGAAGAATTCAATTTTTTCACAGCTTCTGAGGGATTACAAGGATTATTAAAGAAAAAAAGGGGGACTCCTTTTGAGGAATCCCCCTTCATGATAACCTATAGGTTCTGGTAGACGTTTTGGACTCTATAATAATATTGAACGGGAATACCTTCTTTTCTTTCTTTGAGACCTTTGATATAGGTGGGGCCATAATTATATGCTGCCAAAGCAAGGTGAAGGTCGTTAAATTCTTTAATCAGCTGAGCGAGATAGTAACTCCCCATTTTTATATTAAGATAGGGATTAAACAGGGTCCGGTCTCCGCTCCATTCAATCCCCAGCTCCTGGGCCAGGGATTTTCCCACATAAGGCATAATCTGCATCAGACCTTTGGCCCCTCGTTCGGAAACGGCCCAATTATAAAAGGAACTCTCGATGGAAATAAGAGCCAGGATAAATTTGGGGTCTTGGTTGTACCGAATGGCTTCTTCGTAGATGACCTCTGCAAGTTCTTCCCTTGTTACATTGGCCAAATCCGTTGGCTGTTTATCTAATACCTCCACGATCTCCTTAATCGTCTGCTCCCTATTCGTCTGCCCCCATTGGAAACCAGGAATAAAATTGGGGAGGTGGAAGGAAAGGATGAAGACGACGATAAAAAGGGATACCTTATGGAGGGTACATAAGAGGGATGGGCTATTCTTTTTTTGAGTTCTGGAATGGGGAGGGTGTCCCCTCCGTATCATTTGTTCACTAAAATCCATAAACTAACCTCCTTGTAATAAACTTTCACAATGCTAACATGCTCAGTCCCACTTTGTCAAGTTTTAAATCATCTTGCGCCAATTCATACCACAATCTATAGTAAGTGAAGAAGAAGGCAGGGGTACCTATAGTAGGTTGAACCAAGCAGAAGCCGGACGGTTAGCTACCACCCGCAAACTTTAAGCGTTGGGGGGTAGGATGATGTCTTCTTCAATCTTGATCGCCCCAACTCCGGGAACAATCGTATTGATTTCAATGGAGAAATTGGCCCCTTCAGGTGTAATGAGAAGCTGTTTGGAGCCGTGGTCCCTCCCCATAGTGAAGGATGTCACACGAATGGAGGAGAAGGCAGAGGTAAATACCTTTTTTTGGGAATTCTTTCCGGAGGTGGGAGATACGTTTATTTGGATTTTTCATCGGGCGCATTCAAATTCCAATTATTCTGTCCGATATTTTTCTAAAAATCTCACCATCAAAGAAGAAAGGGCTGTCAAGACCCCTAATCCCAATATCCCCGCTTTGAAACTCCAATGGTCAGCAATCAAGCCTAAGATAAAAGGACCGCCTCCTGTCCCGAAGATCACTCCGATGCCAATGATGAATCCAAAGGTCATTGACCTATCAGAAATGGAGGTCAACTTTGAGATACCTATAAAGGCGACGGGGAAAAAGGCAAGAGAGAGAAGGGCCTGCAGAATAAGGGTGACCAAAATCGATGAAAGGGTGGAAGATAGGGCAAGGCCAATGGTACTCAGCCCTGTTGCAAAGATGCTCCACTTGAGGATGGCCTGAAATCCATAGCGATCAGTCATGAAACCCACCGTCACAGGAACGATCACCCCAGCGGAACGAGAGATTCCAAGCAACGTGTTGGCAAAACCGAAGTCCATCCCTCTCTCTTTGATCAGGTAGAGGGGAAGAATGAAATAGATTCCCAAACTGGAAGCTGAGGAAAAGATCCAGAGAAGGCCCATGATCCAAACCGTCCTATTTCTAAAGAGATCGATATAAAGACTCCTCTGGTAAACTTCCTCATGCTTCGGCTCGACAGAGACCTTCCAGAAGGGGATGAGAAACAAAAGAGGAATGACTCCAACGAAGAAGAGGAGGCTCTTCCAATGAAAATAATGGAGACCCAATGGGACGAGAATCGGGATGAAAAAGATAGAAAGGCTGGGTGCGGATTCATGAAATCCTATGGCTTTACCCCAGTGTCGATGCTCATATGTTTGAGTAATGATGGGAAGAATGCATGGAAGATAAGTCCCTGAACAAACACCCAGAAAAAAGAAAAGGAGGTGAAAAGCCTTATAACTTTCTGTCCATCCAAATCCAAGAAGGACAAGGGCAGTCCCCACATGGCCAAAGAAATAAGTTCTTTTATATCCCCAAATGGAAGCAAACCGTCCTGCAGCCAAAAGGGTGAGGCTATACCCTATGGAGAAGGAGGTGAATAGTCCGCCGGCTGCCCCATGGGAAAGGGAAAGGCTGTCCTCAATCAAGGGGAGGATGGGGGAGAATATAGTGCGGCTGGAAAAGTTAAGGAACCAGAGACACCAGAAGATGAAAAGGGGGAGAAGTTTCATCTATTTCACCCGTTTCAGACGAGGATGGTTCTTCGAAGGTTTTCCCTCCTTCTTTTCCTTCCTCTTCAGCACATTCTCATTGAAGAGGGTATTCTTCAAGCTGACGGCATTGATGATATAGTAGATGATCACTGACTTTTCCCAGTCCTTTGTTCCATCAAAATGCTCAATCTTCAAGCGATACTTCTCCCTCAGGTTGGACAGGGAGGCTTCGTCAAAAGAAAGAATCTGTTCAGCCAATCTCTCAAGAGCTTTTTCCATAAAAACTCCAATAAAAAATCGAAATGTCAATCCCGCCAAGGCGGAACCAAATGCCAAATGAATGCTGAGTAGCGCCCCCATTTACTGGGCGAATTCTGAAATTTCGTCGGCAGTAAATGCCGACGCTACACAAACTCAATATCTCTCATTAGGGTCACGGTGACGTCACTTTCTGCTTAGGGTGCAAACTTCGTGACCTGATGGGGAGCCTCAAAGGTTTCGTGAAGGGCCCTCATGGCATCCTCTGTCTGGTCCGCTTGAATGAGGCAGGAACAACTGGAGATCGAGGTGCTAATCGCCAACACATTGATGCCTGTTGTTCCCAGGGCACTGAACATTAAACCGGAGATCATCGGCCTTTCTCTGAAGTGAGGGCCAAAAACGCTGATCACCGTCACACTGGGATGATAAGAAATCCCCTTCGCCTCGATCAGGGGTTTGACTCCTTCCAGCACTTCCAATGCGACCTCCAGATCCTTTTGGTCGATGCAAAAAATCATGTTCCCATTGCCTTCGAGGTCGAGGTTGTGGACGACAAATTCAATATTGATATTCCTTTTCCCCAGCGCATGGAGGACTGTCCCGGCGACATCAGGCCGATTCGGCAATGAAAGGATACTCACTGTCGCCAGCCCCGTGCTCGCCATGATACCCCCCACCTTGACCTTTCCTTCGTTCCCCATTCCTTTTACTCCCAGATCCTCCGATCATCAATCTTTTTGGCTCGATCCGGAATGCCTCCTCTCGTAGTAAACGTGACTTCGCCTTTCACCTTGAGAACTTCCTCCATTTCCTTTTCCACCCTTCTTTTCAAGCTGGTCTGGTCAGCACCCTCCTCTTTCAATTCGATATAAATCGTCATCTGGTCACGATGTTCTTCTCGGGTGACGACGATTTGATAATTCGCCACCCATGGAAATCTTGCCATCATTTCATCCACCTGCCAGGGATGGATGAAGATTCCCCAAACTTTGGTCACCTGATCTGTGCGACCCAGAATCTTTCCTAAGCGAGGCGAAGTTCGACCACAGGGACATGGATCTTCAATCAGATAGGAAAGGTCTCCCGTGGCGAAGCGAATCATCGGAAAGACCTTGCTGAAGGTAGTGGCTACGATTTCTCCCGTGGCGCCCATCTCTAATTGCCTTCCTGTCTCCGTGTCAACAACCTCTACCATCACATCCTCTGGGATATGCATCCCTTTTTTCTTCTGGCATTCGTATCCAAGACAACCCACATCCACAGTGCCATAAGCCTGCCGGATGGAGATTTCAAGTTTCTCTTCCAACTTTTCTCGGAGCGACTCCGGAAACATTTCTGCCGCAACAAAGGCGGCTTTCAAAGAGAGAGTCTTCTTGAGATCAAGGGACATCCCCTCTGCGGCCTCTGTTACGGACATGAGGAAACTGGGCGTTCCAAGAAATCCTGTCACATGGAGTTGTCGCATCAGTTGGATTTGCATGGAGAGATTTCCCGGACCCACAGGGATGACAGATGCCCCCAGCCTCTTAAGTGACTCATCGAGCATGAAGGCGAAAGGTGAGAGGTGATAGTTGAAGGTATTTAGAACGACATCGCCTTTTCTGATACCGCACGCATAAAGGGCTTGAGCCCACCGGATATCCTTGTCATCCCACTCCCCGGGTTCAAACACTGGTCCGGGTGAGATATAAATTCTTCTCACCCCCTTTTTAGGGACAATTTCAAAACCTCCAAAGGGAGGAGTCTGTTTCTGGAAAGTGACCAAATCTGTTTTTTTGGTGATAGGAAATTTCTCCAGATCCTTAAGATCTTTTACCTTTTCAGGCTTGATCCCCATGGAATCAAACCTTGACTGAATCGCCTTGGAATAACGATATCCATAACGAAGAATTTCAGAAAGCCTTTTCTTCAAATAGGCCTCTCGTCTTTTCTTCGACATCGTCTCCTTTTCTTTCTGAAAATAACCACACGACCGATCGATCATAGTCATCTCCTAAATTGATTGGAATGATGGAATGTTGGAACGATGGAATAATGGGTCATTGGAAGAAGCCCATCATTCCAACATTCCATTCTTCCAATATTCCAACTGGGCGAAGCCCCGGAGGTCGTCCCATTATAGGATAAACACGGGATCCACATCAATGTCCAGATTGACACCCTTTCCCTTTATCTGAACCTCCGTCCTGGACGCCAATTCCTTAGCAAATTGATGAAGCAAATGATGGCTCTTCCCTTTCGCCAGCATCTGCCACCGATATTTTCCTCTCATCTTGGCGAAAGGGGCACTGCTTGGACCTAAGATTTCAATCCCTTTTCCATACCCCTTTTTCAACAAGGATTGTCCGATCCTCCCCATCTCTTCTGCCATCCCCTTCGTCATTTTTTCACTGTTTCCAACCAATCTAAAATTAGTGAACCGCGAGAAGGGAGGATATTCCAGGGCTTTTCGGAATTGAATCTCCTCCTGATAGAATCCGATGTAGTCATGATCTTTTGCCCTGAGAATACTATAATGGTCCGGGTTAAAGGTCTGGATCACCACCTCTCCAAAAACTTCCCCCCTTCCCGCCCTTCCCGCCACCTGGGTGAGAAGTTGAAAGGTTCTCTCACTCGATCGAAAGTCAGGAAAGTGAAGGGAGGTATCCGCAGAGACCACCCCTACAAAGGTCACATTAGGAAAGTCATGGCCCTTAACGATCATCTGTGTCCCGACTAAGATGTCAATACTCCCGGATTCGAGTCTTTTTAGAATCTGTAGATGAGATCTTCGTCGCGAAGTGGTATCGCGATCCATCCTTCCCACTTGTGTCTCCGGGAATAATGATTTAATTTCCTGCTCCAGGCGTTCGGTTCCAATCCCCATTCCCTGAAGCCGGTGGCCTTGACACTTCGGACAATCTCCTGGCGCCTGGATTCGGTAATCACAATAATGGCATTGGAGAGAGCGGTCCCGGAGATGATAAGTGAGTGTCACGCTGCAGTTCGGGCATTTGAAGGTGTAGCCGCATTCCGGACAGAGGATAAAATTGGCAAACCCTCTACGATTAAGAAAGAGTAAACTCTGTTTTTTGTCTTCAATGTTTTTCTGAAGGGCTGCCCTTAATTTTTCAGAGAGGAGACCTCCTTCCTTCTTCGCATCCACTATTTCCACCCTTGGGAGGGGTCTTCCTTCAATCCTCTCCGGAAGATTGAGGAGACGAAACTTTCCCTTCTCGGTGTTATAAAACGATTCCAAAGAGGGGGTTGCAGATCCTAAAAGGAGTGTTGCCTCAACCTGTTTCGCCCGGACCACGGCCACATCCCTGGCGTGATATCTTAATTTCTCATCCTGTTTATAAGAGGGATCATGCTCTTCATCCACGATAATGATTCCCACATTTTTAAAGGGGGCGAAGATGGCAGACCGAGCCCCCATGGCAATCTTCACCTCTCCCTTCCAGATTCTTCTCCATTGATCATAACGCTCTCCCCTTCCAAGCCCGCTGTGAAGGAGAGCAAGGTTCTCTCCGAATCGATCGTTAAATCGGGAGAGAAGTTGTGGGGTCAGGGATATCTCTGGAACCAGGACAATCGCTTCCTGGCCCTGGGTCAACACCTCTTCAATGGCCCGAAGATAAATCTCCGTCTTCCCGCTCCCTGTGACACCGTAAATTAGAAACGGAGAAAATCGCTTCGATTGGATCCCCTTTAGGATCTCGACGAGAACGGCTTCTTGATCAAAAGTAGGCTCAGGCTTTGGATAAGGTTTTAGTTCTGATCGAACAGAAAGATCGCGGCAGACCTCTCTCCTAGAGAGTGAGAGGAGTCCTTTATCACGAAGGGATTGAATGGATTTTGAAGGAGATTTAAATCTTTTACTCAATTCGGAATATGAAATCTCTCCTTTCTCTTTTACCCACCTCAGGATCTCAGCCTGCTTTTTTGAAAGGGGTTGGTTAGGCTCCCCTC
>CAZEKS010000121.1:0-6610 GCA_964512795.1 uncultured Syntrophaceae bacterium | reverse complement strand
CCACCCATCCTTCCGATTTGATCTATTGGCTCGATTTTTTCACACCTTCTCAGTCTCTGTGCGGTTGGATCGGGGTGGTTTCCCCTCCGAAACCTTGAAAAGCGGATCATTGGAGAGAGGGGAATCGGCGGGTGGTGCTGAAGGGGCCGTTTTAAGGGTATCTGCGCCTTGGCTCACCGCTCAAATGTGCCACTTCAAGTTTTCTCCGGAGAGACCACCCCGATTCTGGGCATAGGATCTCTGCCCATAACCGAGGGATGACGGTTTTTCGAAAATTTCGCTTGACAAAGTATTTTGGCCATGTTAGACAAGGAAAATAAAAGGTAGAAGATGGATCAGCTTCGTTTTTTCAATTTTAGCAGGGGGTTTAGCTTTTATTGGTTTTATTATGCCCAAGTCTACCCGCTGCGGCTGGCTGATCGTTAAAAATTAGATTTAGCTAGTGGAGGCCGTGGGTAGATCGAAATTACCCACGGCCTTTTTATTTTGAGCCGTGGGAAAATTCCTCTCACGGCTTTTTTAATTTTGGACAAAGGAGGAAAAAGATCATGATTGGAAAAAGGATTCGCATGGAACGGATCATGAGCAGAGAGACTTGGAAGACGGTCATTGTCCCTCTGGATCATGGAGTGACGATTGGGCCAGTCGCTGGGTTGATCAATTTGCAGGAGACCGTTAATGCCATTGCGGATGGAGGAGCGAATGCTTTCGTTGTCCATAAGGGAGTGGCTGAGGCGGGCCATAGGAGAAAAGGAAAAGATGTAGGCCTGATCATCCATCTTTCAGCGAGCACACAGATGGCACCTGATCCAAGCTCCAAGACCATGGTATGCACGGTAGAGGAGGCAATCAAGTTAGGGGCAGATGGAGTCTCCATACACGTGAACCTGGGAGCCGAGGATGAGAAGCTCATGCTGAATGACCTAGGCAATGTAGGCAGGGTGGCCATGGAATGGGGGATACCGCTTTTAGCCATGATATACACGAGGGGCCCCAGGGTAAAGAATGAATACGACGTGAAACTGGTGAAACATGCTGCTCGAGTGGGAGCTGAGCTGGGGGCAGATATTGTTAAGGTGGTCTATACAGGGTCTGTAGAAAGCTTCAGGGAAGTGGTGGAGGGATGTTTTGTTCCTGTCGTCATTGCCGGAGGGGAGAAAATGGGAAACGACGAGGATCTCATTGATATGGTCAAGGGGGCGATGGCCGCAGGGGCAGCAGGCGTCTCCATCGGTCGAAACGTTTTCCAGCACAAAGACCCGGAAAAGATCGTACAGGCAATTAGCAAAATCGTCCACAGCAACAGTGCGGTTGAAGAAAAGGTTAGGAAATTGGGGGTGAAGGCATGAAAAAGGTTTGGGTAAAAGCCGTACCCTGGAGCAAGGAAGTTGCCTTGGCCGCTGTGGAGTCCGGGGCGGATGCCCTCTGGGTCCCTGCTGGAATGGGATCAGAGGTTAAAAAGATAGGAATCATCCCTACGGTGTCTGAAGATGGTGATCTCATACTAGGTCGTGATGTGGTGGAAAAAGAGATCAGGGAGAAAAGGGACGAAGAAGAGATCCTGGCCCTCAGTCTTTCTAAGAAGGTGATCGTGAGAGGAACCGACTGGACGATCATCCCCCTGGAGAATTTATTGAGCAGAGCGAATAACCTCTTCGTCGAGGTTGATCATTTGAAAGGAGGACAGACAGCTCTGGGTATCCTCGAAAAGGGAGTGGATGGAGTGGTGATCAATAATCCTGACCCTGAGGCTGTGCGGCATATCGTCCAGTTGCTCAAGAGTAGGAGCGAAACATTCGAACTTTTATCGGCCAAGATTAGGCGGATCGAGC
Organism: uncultured Syntrophaceae bacterium; assembly: GCA_964512795.1. Classification (GTDB taxonomy): domain Bacteria; phylum Desulfobacterota; class BSN033; order BSN033; family UBA1163; genus UBA1163. Next base: position 4,778 of record CAZEKS010000121.1, on the reverse strand, counting down.
CACTTGACCTGGGGGATCGGGTCTGTGTGGACACGTGCACTTCAATGGCCCTTGGCGAAGGGATGTTGGTAGGGAATAGCAGCCAGGCCCTCTTCCTCGTTCATTCCGAGAGTGTCGAGAACCCCTTTGTGAATACCCGGCCTTTTCGAGTGAATGCAGGACCCGTGCATGCCTATATTCGCCTGGCCGACGGGCAGACAAAATATCTATCGGAGATCAAATCTGGCGATCGGGTGCTGGTCGTGAATTTTGAAGGGAAAAGTTATCCGGCTGTCGTGGGAAGGGTGAAGATAGAGAGGCGTCCCCTAACTCTGGTGGAAGCTGAAGAAAATGGCCAGACTGTTTCGGTCATCTTGCAGAATGCAGAAACGATCTGTCTGACCGATCCCTCTGGGAAAGCGGTTTCGCTCGTCGATCTCAAAGAGGGAAGCGAGGTTTTAGTCTATCGTGAGAAGACAGGAAGGCATTTCGGCGTTCAGGTTGAGGAGACCATCCTTGAAAAGTAAGGCATGAAAGATCTCTATGCCGCTGAACTTAGAATGATTAAACTCATTCAAGTTTCTTATGACTTTAACTTTAAGTATTTTAGTCGCTCGGATTAGGTATATTGATGAAAATGGAGACAGAAGAAAAGATCAAGCCCCTCCGTCAGAAGATCGAAGCAGTGGACAGACAGATCCTCCGCCTTTTGAACGAGAGGGCAGAGATCGTCATGGAAGTGGGTAAGGTAAAATCAGAAGGTAATATAGATTCCTACGACCCTCAGAGGGAGGACAAGGTTCTCGGGGCCTTGATCTTGCAAAACAATGGCCCGTTCCCCAAGCAGGCCATTTTCCCTGTCTTTCGGGAAATCATCTCAGCGTGCCGCTCTCTGGAAACCGAGATTGCCGTGGCGTATCTCGGTCCACCCGCCACCCACACTCACTTAGCTTGCTTCGAATATTTTGGGAGCTCCATTCAGACACAGCCCAAAGAGAGCATCCAAGAGGTCTTTGAAGCGGTGGAGAGGAAGAGGGCGAATTATGGAATCGTGCCTATCGAAAATTCCACCGAAGGGTCGGTGAATCAAACCTTAGATATGTTGATCGACGCAGAAGTGATGATCTGTGGGGAAGTGATGATTCAGGTCTCGCATCACCTTCTTTCTCAAAGTGGAAAGGCGGAAGACATCCGAAAGATCTCTTCTCATCCGTCGGCCTTGGAGCAATGCCGAAAGTGGTTGAGAAAAAACTTCCCTCATGTTGAAGTGGCCGAGACAGCGAGCACGGCGAAAGCGGCGCAGATGGCCGCTGAGAATGGAGAAGTGGCATCCATTGCCAGTCCCCTGGCCGGCCAACTCTATGGTCTGAGAGTTGTAGAATCGCAGATCGAAGACTACCTCAACAACACCACGCGTTTTCTGGTCATTGGCCTTCAACCCAGCCCAAGGACTGGAAAGGATAAGACCTCCATCCTTTTCTCAATCTCCCATGCGCCAGGCTCTCTCTATCAGGCCCTCAAGCCCTTTTCCGAGAAGGGGATTAACCTGACGAAGATTGAATCCCGTCCGATGAAAGGGAAGCCGTGGGAATATATCTTCTTTGTCGACATGGAAGGCCATTCCACGGACGCACCGATTGGTGAGGTCATGAGCGACCTGGGCCGGAGCGCCCTTTTTTTAAAACTCCTGGGCTCCTATCCTCAACGTTCATGGTAGAAATCAGGACACGATGAAATCAGAGGTCATCGAAATCAGGGAAAGGTTCAAGAAAGCCCGCATAGGCTTGAAGGACGTTCTTGCAGTGATCGATCTAACGCTCGAAGATCATCCCAGGGAGTTTGCCTCCTTGTTCCCTTATGACGCTTTTGAAGGGCTTGATGAGTTGGTCGATAAGACCGTCCATGGGACGAAGGTGGAGCGCCTAAGACCCCGGGAGCGTCATAATCTCTTTCACACCTTTGAGATCCATACAGAAGGAGGAGAGGTTCTGGGATACCTCAATATGATCTACCTCAGAAAGCCCATCCCCTGTTACTACTTAGTCTACGTAGAGGTCCTGCTTCCCTTTCGCGGCAGAGGACTGGGCCAAAGGATTCTTCAGACCTTCAGAGCGTTTGCAGAGAGTCAAGAGGTCATCTGTCTTCTTGATAATATCATCCCGCCTGATGAGCCAACCTACGACATTTACACCAAACTCGGTTGGAAGTGTATCGAAGAGCTGATCGGTGATCGTAGTGTCAATGGAGACGAGAACTACATGGTCTTCATCCCAGCCACCCTAAACGTTCCTGATCTAAGGGGAAAGCTGATCAAGCTCCTCTTCAAAGTGAAGAAAAGAAGGCCCATTATTGATATGCATGACAACGAGGCCATGGTCAAACGGACGATTATGGAATTTCGTGCTGTCTACGAGGCCTTGGAACATCTTTTCCAAATGGAAATCTCAACCAGGACTTCGACCCCCTTTATGCATTTTATGTTCACTAAATTCGTAACGAAAGTGCTCGGATTCCGAAGACGCATTGCTTCCCTTCTCGGCTATACGGGTGGAGAGTCCCTCGATCAGATCTCCCTCTCAGACCCAATCAAGAACCTGCCCATTCAGCCGTATTCCCTCTGGTGGGCAAAAGAGGAAAAGGCTGAGATATGGGGAGAGAAAGAGATCATTGGTCATTTCCCCCAGGAACTGAAAAAGGACCCTACCCTTTATATCGAGGACCTTCCCCTGTACAAACGACCCTACCTATCCTGGTGGAAGGAGAGAAAAGGAGATATGCGATCTCCTCATATGAAAATCTCAGATCTCCTCGAATTGGGGTTTGACCCAACAAAGTTGAAGGAGTTTCGTCAGGAGGGAGTGGAGTATATCTTTGAAAGGACGTCTCCTCGTTTTCTTTCCTTCATCGAAAAGAAGAAGAGGTTCCTCCCGAAAATTGACGAAACCATTTCCGGGGTGCGGTTTCACCATGCAAGGGTTCAGATCAATCCACCCCTTGTGATCCTTCAGGACAAAGGGAATGTTTACATCCTCCGCAGGAAAGTAGAAGGGGTCCACTTAGAGGAGGCTCTGGATCAACTTAGAACCTCTCCCTATTTAAAGGAGATGAATCGTTCGGTGGGAATTGACCGTATGGTGGTCATGATGATCAATGAAATCAAAGAATGGCTGCGGAAAGTCTGTGATTCGAGCCTCTATGAGGAGATTGACGACCTGACTTTCTTTGTTCCTTGGGACCTTCAAAAAGACTTCCCAAAATTGATGGTAGACGATACGGGGACGTCTTTGCATACCCTATGGGTCGCCTGAGAAAAATGTCCCCATTGCCCCTCATTGGTAAAATCTTTTCTATTCCTGAAACTTACCTTCCTTTCCATCATTTTCCAAGGATCAAGATGCAGAATTACTGCAAAATGTAAAGTTTTCTTGACATTTCTGGATTAATGGGATAGATTTCTAAGGAAGAAAGGAGGCGAGACAAATGATTTGGGACGGAGCCAAATTTAGAAACTTGATAAAAGACAAAGGGATGACTCTAACGGAGTTAGCCAATCGACTAAACGTATCCAGGCAGGCTGTTAATGACTGGACGAAAAATCAAGTTCCGAAGGGAAGCCATTTAATAGGAATAAGCAAGATATTGGACGTTAACCCCGGATATTTTTTCCCTGAAGAAATAACTAAGCAAATCTCAGTGCCTTTACATAGAACAAGAGGGGTTGCTAAAGTCACTTCAGCAATGGAAGAAGATGCAATGCAGATGGTAAAAGATTATGAAAATCTTTTTAGCTCTGCCCCTGCTCCAGGACTTGTTCCGGTTTTGAAGATTAATCGGAGAGACCATCAAAGTGCTAATAACATGGCCAGAGAACTCAGGAAACTTACCCATGTCGAAAGCGATAAACCTCTGAGTTATGAACAAACCTTTGGTCTCCTGTCAACCTTGAAGATTGTCATCATATTTCGTGAATTCCCTCGGAATGTGAAGGGATATGCCTTTTACTGTAAGATCTTCAACTACCGGGTCGTTTTCGTTAATAATATGACCAACGTTCTGGATCTTATTTTTCCCCTCCTTCATGAGACAATTCATGCAGTCAGCGATGGAGCCTTGGCTTACGATCAAGAGGAGGAAGATTTTTGTGATTCTGTCGCAGGGAGTGCCCAGTTTCCCAATGAGTATGTGGAGTGGGTCTACGAGGCTATTAAAGGGCGGCGAGAATCTCATCAGATTAATCTTCTTAAGGAATTTTCGGCAAAGAATGGCCATTCAATGTTTGGAATCGCTGAAGAACTAAAAAAGACACATCCTGCTTTTAATCTTAACGTGGCAGGGGCAAATGCCAACCTAAGAAAGGAGTTTCCGTCCGTTGGCGATATTTTGTTCGGAGATCAAGATCCCAAGTGTTACGTCGATAACCTCAAAACGTTAACCCCCCTTTTTTTTGATATTGTGTCACAGCAAATAAATAACGTTACCATAAGGAAAATTGGAGAGTGGCTTGGTTTGGAAAGTAGCCTCGATGCTAAAGAAGTGATTGAGGAATGGAGAAGATTTATCAATTGCAATTGACCGATGGATATTTTGTGTGACACATCGAGCATAATGATGCTCGTCCGCATTGCTCCAGACATGTTTCTTGATAGTAAGTATCGGTGTATCACTCTAAATCTCATGCGCAATGAAATTTTCAGAAACCCCAAATTTTTAAATAAGTATCCTTGCCGAAATGACTTTAAAGCTAAAATTCAGTGTTTGCCAAGTAGTGTCACTGACAACGAGACTGTCGAAAAAGTCCT
>CAZEKS010000120.1:0-6741 GCA_964512795.1 uncultured Syntrophaceae bacterium | reverse complement strand
TTCTGGGTGGCTTTACCTTTAGCCGGGTTAACAGCAATGGCTATTGCATTTCTGGTTGGTTATCCTTTTGTTAGATTAAAGGGAATATACTTCACGATGGTCACTCTATTCCTGACTGAGTTTATCAAACTTTTGGCTGAGGAATGGAGGGGTTTAAGCGGTGGGGTTGCTGGTATCATCGCTATACCACGACCTAACGCCATCATTGTTCCCGGACTCCTGAATGTAACTTTTGCTTCCAAAGTGGATTTTTACTATCTCGCTTTGATTCTGGTAGGGTTTACGCTTTTGATTCTTTACGCTATTGAATCATCCCGGATTGGCATAACCTTCTCATCTATTCAACAAAGTGAGCCTCTGGCAGAGAGCGTAGGTGTAAATAGCTCTGGATTTAGAGTTCTTGCTTTCGGTATAGGGTGTTTCTTTGCTGGTATAGCTGGCGCTTTCTATAGCCACTATCTTTCTGCTATTGCCCCTGGTAGTTTTGGCTTCCTTTTAAGCATCTATGCTTTTATCTACATGGTGGTAGGAGGGATGCGAAGGTTCTCTGGTCCTATTATAGGAGCCATCATTTTAACACTTATCCCAGAGCTATCCAGAGGATTTAAGGAGTATGAACCATTTGTGTTCGCTGGGATATTGTTGCTCGTCATTTTATTCTTGCGTGAGGGTGTGGTCAGTTTGCCTGAGAAACTGAGTAAAACCATCAAAAGGGGATTTAGCTACGCTTAAAGTCATTGGGTTGACTAAGTATTTCGGTGGGCTGGCAGCTGTCAATCAGCTCGACTTCGATGTCCGTCACGGGGAGATGGTCGGTTTGATTGGTCCCAATGGTGCTGGAAAGACAACTGTCTTTAATCTGATCACCGGTTTTCTTCGGCCAACCATGGGAAAGGTATTTTTTAAAGGGAAAGATGTTACCAGCCAAAAGCCTCATTTCATCGCGAAGAAAGGGATGGTCCGGACTTTTCAGGCAACCACTCTATTCTCTCACTTCAGTGTTCTGGAAAATATCATTGCGGCCTGCTATTTAAAATCGAAGGTTAATTTCTGGGGAGCCATTTTTCGTACCCCAAGCAGTCTTAAAAAAGAAGAAGGCGTATTAAGCCAGGCCTTGGAAATGATGCGTTTCGTCGGGTTAGATGCTGTCAAAGACCAGCCTGCCCGAAGCCTTCCACACGGATATAAAAGGATACTTGGCATTGCTGTATCTTTGGCAGCCGATCCACAATTACTATTACTGGATGAACCATTATCCGGGATGAATGCTGAAGAAGTTGATAGAGCGGTTTTGCTCATTAGAAGGATATGGGAGAAAGGGACGACGATCTTTCTCATTGAGCATAATATGAGGGGAGCGATGAATTTATGCCAGAGGATAATCGTTTTAGAAATGGGCAGGAAGATCGCTGAAGGGACACCAGAAGAGGTGAGGGCAAACAAAGAAGTCATTCAAGCCTATCTCGGAACTGGCAAACATGCTACTTAAACTGAAAGCCGTAACCATACATTACGAAACAGCTGAAGCGGTGAAGGATGTATCCCTTGAAGTGGATGAGGGGACCGTAGTCGGCATTATTGGTGCCAACGGGGCGGGTAAAAGTACTATTTTAAAGGCTGTATCAGGATTAGTGTCACTCACTCAGGGAGAAATATACTTTAAAGATAAGCGAATAGATGGAATGGCAACCCATAAGATCGTGAATCTCGGCATCGTTCATGTTCCTGAAGGCCGCAGACTTTTCCCCCATATGACCGTATTGGCTAACCTTAGGCTTGGGGCCTATTTGCGAAAGGACAAAGCTGCTATAGAGACAGACCTCGAAACCATCTTTAAGCTCTTTCCAAGGCTGAGAGAGAGACATAATCAAAAAGCAGGAACCTTGAGCGGCGGCGAACAGGAAATGCTCGCTATAGGCCGCGGCCTCATGTCCCGACCGAAGTTGCTTTTAATGGATGAGCCATCACTGGGGCTATCTCCTATCATTATTGAAGAATTAGCTAATATCATCAAAGACATCAACAAAAATGGAATTAGTGTCCTATTAGTGGAACAAAATGCTAGCCTCGTCACTGAAGTAACGGATAGGGGCTATGTGTTAGAGGTTGGGAAAGTCGTCTTGGAGGGAAATATAACAGAGCTGATGGCTAACAAGTTAGTCCAGAGAGCATTTATTGGTGGATAATGATCAGCGAGTTGGCTCAGAGGCTTCTGTTCGATTACATACCCACTTTGACGAATAAAAGAGTTTCCCCGAGATTTCAATTTTAAGGAAGGGAGGACGAGTATGTTTCCACCCGAAGCTGCGGCAAGTTTCAGGGACGGACTCGCTAAGGTCGTCAACCCGGAAAACATTGTAGACGATTCCGTGGTTCTTGAAAGATATTCAAACGACTGCAGTTTTGTCGCCAAAGGTAATCCTCAGCTTCTAATATACCCTGAAAACAGGGAGGAAATACAGAGGATAGTTAAGCTGGCCAATGAAAGTAACATACCACTTGTGCCAGTTAGTTCGGGCCCTCCTAGATTCCACGGGGATACCGTGCCTAGTCGGGGTGGGGTTATCGTGGACTTCAGCAAAATGAAACGTATTATGAGGATAGACCCCCTTAATCGGTATGTTATGGTTGAACCAGGGGTAACTTATGGAGAACTCATCCCCGAGCTAAAGAAGCAGGGGCTAAAACTAAGTACCCCTTTGCTACCACGAGCCTCGAAGTCAGTGGTGACCAGCCGCCTCGAAAGAGAGCCTGTTCTTATCCCCAAATATCAGTATGATTATTTGGACCCATTGCTGACTCTGGAGGTCGTTTATGGAACTGGGGATGATTTCAGGACCGGCTCAGCATCCGGCCCTGGAACTCTGGAGACACTTAAGGCAGACAAGGTAAATCCTTTTGGCCCGGGGGCGATTGACTTCTTTAGATTTGTATCTGGCGCTCAGGGAACCATGGGACTGGTCACATGGGCAATAACTAAGACCGAGGTTTTACCATCGCTCCAGAAACTGTATTTTATTCCAATTGAGGATGCAAAGGAACTGACTGCGCCAATGAACAAACTGCTGAGACAAAGGGTTGTCGATGAATGCCTTGCACTGAATAATGTGAATCTATCGGCCATACTGGCTGAAGAATGGCCAAAGGATTTCGAGGAGCTAAAGATGAATCTGCCGCCCTGGACAGTGATGGTCTGCGTGGCGGGCTACCAGAGACGGCCGGAAGAGAGAGTAAGGATACAGGAAAAATACCTGATGGAAATCTGTGAAGACCTCAGATTGAAACCGCTATCCTACCTGCCCGGAGCTGAGGGCAAAGAAAGTGCAGTTCTTGAACTCTTGTCCAATTCATGGAATAAGGAACCATATTGGAAGCTGCGGTATAAGGGTGCGTGTCACGACATTTTCTTCCTCACGCCCTTAAGTCAGGTTTCGAAATTTGTCGATCTTATGAAAGGGGTTGTTTCCAAATATCGCTACCCGAACGAGAACGTTGGATGTTACATTCAACCCATGGTTCAGGGCAGGGGATGCCATTGTGAGTTCAATCTCCCGTGTGACGAATCCAATGCCAAAGAAGTGGCTGAAGTGAAAAGGCTGTTCATGGACGCATCAGAAACCCTCATGAAGAAGGGTGCCTTTTTCAGCAGACCATACGGACCGTGGGCTGATATGGTTTACAGCCGCAACACAGAGGGCGTGACGGCATTAAGAAAATTGAAAGGTATCTTTGATCCAAACAATATCCTGAACCCAGGCAAACTGTGTTTTTAGGAGCTGAGATATGGATACTTTAAAAGATTATGTATATACGATGGAATCCTGCAACCATTGCGGGCAGTGCAAGTGGATTCTGGGACCCAAAATGAAGGGCTGGAAATACGCTGAGGTCTGCCCGATTCATGCGAGGTATCATTTTGATGCCTATTCTGGGCAAGGATTAATTAATATTGCACAGGAACTTCTTGAAGGAGAACTGAAATACGAAGATGGGCTAATAGAGCACATCTATACTTGCACAACCTGCGGGGCCTGCGACATCAATTGCAAATCAATCAGGGATATGGAAGTGCTGGACACAATTCTGGTGCTGAGAGCCAAATGCGTTGAGGACGGCCGGGGACCGATGCCTGAGCACAAGGAATTCGCGAGGCATGTTGAAAGCAGCCATAATATTTACGGACGAGCCCATAACGAGAGATTTAAATGGTTGTCCAAGGATGTGCGATTGTCTGAAGGAGCTAGGGTAGCCTATTTCGTAGGGTGTAATACATCCTATTTTTATCCTGACATAGCTCGCAATACGGTGAAAATATTGAACGCCGGGGGCATGGAGTTCAAGGTTATGCATTCAGAGGAGTATTGCTGTGGCGCACCCTTATGGCGAACAGGACAGATAGAAGCAGCCATGAAACTGGTAGAGCATAATCTTGAGGCCTTTAAAGGTCAAGGGATAAAAACGGTAATCACTAGCTGTGCCGAGTGCTATGGTACCTTCAGGGGATTCTACCCCAGAATTGCAGAGCTAAACTTTGAGGTGCTCCATATCACCGAGGTTATTCAAGGGATGTTGAAAGATGGGAAATTAAAGCTAAGCAAGAATCTAAATATGAAAGTGACCTATCACGACCCATGCTTATTGGGGAGGCTTTCGGAGCTCTATGTTCCCTGGAAAGGGGAGATTAAGGCGTTTGGTTATCACGAACCGCCCAAACAATGGCGACGAGGAACAAACGGTGTCTATGAAGCCCCACGTGATGTGCTAAGAGCGATTCCCGGAATCGAATTGGTTGAAATGACCAGAAATGAGGAAAATGCATTTTGCTGTGGAGCAGGGGGCGGTGTACCAGTAGCTTTTCCCGATTTCGCTCTATGGACAGCGTCGGAGAGAGTCGATGAAGCCAAATCCACAGGTGCTGAGGTAATCGTCTCCTGTTGTCCATTTTGCGAATCAAATTTTAAGCAGGCCATAAGTGCTAATAGGGATACGATTCGTTACCATGATCTTACTGAGCTTGTCTTGAAGGCACTTTGATGGGAAAGGGGATTGCCATGAGATTACCAAAACATATTTATAAGGAGTTTGAGAATGTCGTCGGCCCAGAATATATAAGTGACCGAGAATATATACTCGCCTCCCATCGGCACCCCACGACTATGAGCATGCGAAAACCGGCCAGTCCCGATGCGGTCATTCTGCCCGGGAGCACGGAAGAGGTCCAGGCTATCGTCAGGATATGTAACAGATACAGCATTAAGTTTATTCCGACTGTGTCGAGCTGCATAGCAATGGCCCTCCCCAATCAACCGGAGACAGTGATTCTTCACATGAAGCGGATGAATAAGATTCATGAAATCAATGAGGAAGACCGCTATGCGATTATTGAACCTGGTGTCAGGCATTGTCAGCTAAAGCCTGAGGTCATGAAGAGGGGATTGAGCTATCCGGTTGCCGCAGTGGGAACTGGGGGCTCTGTTTTGACCAGTATTGCCACTGCCAGTGGGGAAAACCACGTACATTATAGTAGTTCAAAGACCAATCGCTACCTTTTGGGATTTGAATGGATCCTGCCCACGGGAGAACTACTCAGGGTTGGCTCCCTTGCCAACGAAGCCGGGTGGTTCTGTCCTGATGGACCGGGGCCTAGTCTCAGGGGTTTGGTTAAAGGCTATGTCGGACATTATGGAGGGCTTGGTGTCGTTACCAAGATTGCCTTGGGACTCGACACTTGGAAAGGGCCTGAGGTAATGCCGACGGAAGGGCATTCACCGTCCTATAAAGTACGTTTTGCGCAAGATCGCCACAAACTTTTTATATTCAAGTTCCCCACCCTGGATAAGGTTCGTGATGCCATGATTGAAATAGGAAGGGCAGAAATCGGCTACGCGGTCCTAAAATATTTCAATGCCACTGCGGCATTGATGGCGACAGAGTCGGCCAACGACTTTTGGGAACTCTGGAACAGCGGCCTTTTCCAAAAAGAGTTAGCCCGACCTCTTTACGTCTACCTTGCCACCTGGTCGCCTGAAGAAATGGCTTATGAAGAGAATGTCCTGAAGGATATCATTAAGGAGACGGGTGGTGAGAGAGTAAAAGAGTCCATACGACTAATTTATGAAGACAATATGGATTTCTTCGTCGTTGTAGGCACGCTGCAACGGGTACTTCGTCTTGGTTGTGGATGGGCTCCCAACAAGCTCAGTGCAGATTCCATCCCACATATATTTAAAGTGGCTAAGGCAATCCCTGAGTTCATGGATGAGTTTATAGAAAAAGGGTTAGTTCTTAACGCTCCGGATAACTTCATGATTATCCCTTGGGAGTATGGTCATTTAGCCCATATCGAACAGTTGTACCTTTGGGACCAAAATATAGATGAATTCGGAAAAATCCCGATGGTGTTTATGCAGAGATCACTGGAAACTGACATAAGGCACGGGCACCATGCAACCATGCCCCCGCGCTATAAAACTATGATGGAGAAACTTGGACCGCTTTACAGCAATTATCATGTGTGGGCGACCAAGATTAAGGAAGCATTTGACCCAAATATGGTATCGAATCCTTTACCTTAAGCATGAGTGCAAGACAGGGCTCATCATATTAACGAATGTAGTCATTACGTTACCCTCGCGATAGAGTTTATTATCTAACTTGCCCGATTTTTCTTTAGTTTTTCTGTGAGATCGGAGAAATTTTCATATTCAATTCGGTTCAATGATTTAACTGCCTCAGGAAGGG
>CAZEKS010000119.1:0-6772 GCA_964512795.1 uncultured Syntrophaceae bacterium | reverse complement strand
AGGAGGTTGTTAGATGAATGTATATAAGTTTTCAGTGGTAATTGAAAGGGACGCGGATGGGTATTTTGCTCTCTGTCCTGAGCTTCAGGGTTGCTACACACAGGGTGATACTTATGAGGAGGTTCTGGATAACATTAAAGATGCTATTCACCTTCATGTAGAAGACAGGCTCGAAAGTGGCGAAGATATCCCTCAAGCTGAATCAGTAAGTCTCACCTTAATGGAAGTGGCAATATGAGCGAGAAATTACCAAGAATAACCGCCACAGAGGCTATCAAGGTATTGGAACGAGCGGGTTTTTCATTCTCGCGACAAAGTGGTAGTCACAAAATATACAAAAACAGAGAAGGGAAAAGGGCGACCGTTCCTTATCATTCAGGCAAGATTCTCCATCCGAAAGTCTTAGCAAGCATTCTGAGGGATGCTGATTTGACGGTAGAAAAATTTAAAGAACTTTTGAAATGATTCCTGCCCGCAACAGCAGATTACACAAGATTGGCGTTTACACCCTTCGGGAAATCCAGACTTAGTCGCGACTTCGCCAATCCAAACCGTTATCCGCTCATGGGAGGCAAAAGAAAAAATATAGAAAATGTAACCCGTCAAGGAGAAATGATCATCTGCCATCAGCTATCTGCCAATACACCCTCCTTTTCCTTCTAACCTTTTTTGTTGTAAAATGATTGCATGAACTCATTTAAACTCGTCTCCGAGTTCCAGCCCAAAGGCGATCAGCCTCAGGCCATTGAATCGCTGAGTGAGAGTGTTCTGGAAGGAGCTAAGCACCAGGTCCTTTTGGGTGTGACCGGGTCTGGAAAGACCTTCACCATGGCTAATGTGATTGAGCGGGTCCAGAAGCCCACGCTGGTCATCTCCCATAACAAGACCTTGGCCGCCCAGCTCTACGGTGAATTCAAGGAACTCTTTCCAGAGAATGCGGTCGAATTTTTCGTCAGTTATTACGACTATTATCAGCCCGAGGCTTATATCCCCTCCACCGATACCTATATCGAAAAGGACACCCAGATCAATGAAGAGATCGATAAGATGCGGCACTCGGCCACCCGCTCCCTTCTTGAAAGAAACGATGTCATCATTGTTGCCAGCGTTTCCTGCATCTATGGTTTAGGATCTCCGGAGGCCTACCATGGAATGCTCCTCTATCTGGAAAAAGGAATGACCATCTCCAGGGAAGAGATCCTTTCGAAATTGGTTGAGATTCAGTATGAGCGAAATGATATCGATTTTCATCGGGGGACCTTTCGGGTTCGAGGGGATGTGATTGAAGTCTTCCCGGCCCATGAGGGAAGCCGGGCTATCCGGATCGAGCTCTTTGGAGATGAGGTGGAGGACATTTCTGAAATCGATCCTTTAAAAGGAAAGGTCATCGAACGTTTGGATAAAGTTCCTATTTATCCGGGAAGCCACTATGTCACTCCTCCGGACAGATTGCAGAAAGCCATTGTGAGCATCCGGGAGGAATTGAAAGAGAGGCTGGAATGGTTTCGATCCCAGAATCAACTTCTGGAGGCCCAGAGGCTTGAGCAGAGGACGAAATTCGATTTAGAGATGCTTCAGGAACTTGGTTATTGTCAAGGGATCGAAAACTATTCTCGCCACCTCACCGGAAGAAGAGCTGGAGAACCTCCTCCCACGCTTCTGGATTATTATCCAAAGAATTTTCTCTTATTTATTGACGAAAGTCATGTAACCATTCCCCAACTGATCGGGATGTACCGGGGAGACCGGTCCAGGAAGGAAACACTGGTGGAATATGGGTTTCGCCTTCCCTCCGCGCTGGACAACCGGCCACTGATGTTCGAAGAGTTTGAGACCCGCATCCATCAGGTCATTTATGTCTCTGCGACCCCGAGTGAATATGAGATGAAGAAGAGCCATGGAAAGATTGCGGAGCAGATCATCCGTCCGACGGGTTTGAGCGATCCTCTCCTGGATGTAAAACCAGCGAAGAATCAAGTGGACGACCTCCTGGGGGAGATCCAGAGGCGGGTGAAGAATAAGGAGAGGGTTCTCGTGACCACGCTCACCAAGCGTATGGCAGAGGATCTGACCGAGTACTTCGCTGATCTTGGGGTTCGGGTGAAATACCTCCACTCTGATATCGACACTTTAGACCGGGTGGAGATCATCAGGGATCTTCGCCTCGGGAAGTTTGACGTGCTGATTGGAATCAACCTTCTGAGGGAAGGACTCGATATTCCAGAGGTGTCATTGGTGGCCATTCTGGATGCCGACAAGGAAGGTTTTCTTCGATCTGAAAAGTCACTCATCCAGACTTTCGGCCGTGCTGCACGAAACGTAAACGGCCAGGTCATCCTCTATGCGGATAAGATAACCCGATCCATGGATCAGGCGATTTTGGAAACAAACCGACGGAGAAAAATCCAGGAGGCGTATAATCAAGAACATGGGATTACCCCGCAAACGGTGATAAAATCGGTCCGAAACATTATGGCTTCCATCTACGAGGCGGACTATTTAACGATTCCCGCTGTATCCGACGTTAAAGAACCGTATGTTCCCATCAAAGAGATTCCCGCGATGATTCAAAAGCTGAAGAAGCAAATGAAGGAAGCAGCCAGCCGTTTAGAATTTGAACGAGCCGCAGAGATTCGGGATAAGATCGTACGCCTCGAAGCGACGGAATTGAAGATGAGATAAACATACACAAGAATGTCAAATTTCAAAATCCAAAGTTCATAATTTAAAAATAGAAAAACTGATATGAACCCTTTGGAGCAGAAAATCAATTACCTTCCCACGAACCCCGGTGTCTATCTGTTTAAGGATAAAAAGGGGACGATTCTCTATGTCGGGAAGGCGGGGGATATCAAACATCGGGTGGGCTCTTATTTCCAGAAGCCTGCTGGAAGGGATTTGAAAACTTTGTCGATGTTAGAAAGGGTGGCGGACGTCGATACCATCGTCACCGATACGGAAAAGGAAGCCTTCATTTTGGAGAACAACCTTATCAAAGCACACCGTCCGCGGTACAACATAAAACTGAGGGATGACAAAAACTATCCTTGCCTCAGACTTTCTGTGGAAGAAGAGTTTCCTACCCTGAGCATTGTCAGACGGATTAAGAAAGACCGTTCCATTTACTTTGGTCCTTTCCCCTCCGCCACCTCCCTCAGGGAGACCTTGAAACTGATTCGAAGGCTCTTTCCTATACGGACCTGCCTCGACACCAAGTTTTCTAATCGGTTAAGGCCCTGCATCAATTATGGGATGGGCCGATGCCTCGGTCCATGTTGTGGGAAGGTCGATCCGGCTCAATATCAAGAGATGGTCCATCAGGTGAGAATGTTCCTTGAGGGAAAGAAGAGAGAATTGGTCGAGAGGCTGAAGAAGAAGATGGGAGAGGAGGCAGAAAAACTTCACTTTGAAACGGCTGCAAGAATTCGAGACCAGATCGAGCATATTGAGAAAGTAATCGAAAAGCAGAAGATTGTATCTACAGATTTCCTCGACCAGGACGTGATCGGTTTTCATCGACAAGATCATACGTTTGTTGTGCATCCTCTCTTTATCAGGGGAGGGAAACTCCTGGGAGGCAAGGGTTTTACTTTTCCCTCCACAGGCCTTCCTGATGAGGAGGTTTTATCCTCCTTTCTTCGTCAATATTACCGCGAAGGCAAATTCATCCCAGAGGAAATATTGATCTCCAAGCCGATTCCAGAGCAATATCTCGTTGAACAATGGCTGACAGAGCTGAAAGGAAAAAGGGTTCGGATCCTTGTTCCAGTGAAAGGAGATAAAAAACATCTGCTTAAAATGGCTTGCGAAAACGCTGAACAGTTTCTTCTTGCAAAGGATGAACTGGATAAGGATGGGGAAAAACTGTTAGAAGCGCTGAAGGAGAAGCTTGATCTAAGAAAAGTGCCTCGAAGGATTGAGGCTTTTGATATCTCGAACCTCCAGGGGGGAAATGCCGTTGGATCGATGGTCTTTTTTGAAAACGGGAGGCCCAATAAGGAACGATACCGTCATTTCAAGATCAAAACGATCGAAGGAGCAGACGATTATGGCATGATGTACGAAGTCCTCCTCCGTCGGTATCAAAAAGGCGTTGAAGAGAATGATCTTCCCGATCTGGTTTTATTAGATGGAGGAAGAGGCCAATTGAATGTGGCGCAAGAGGTCTTCAAAGAATTGAAAATAAAAGAGGTTGATCTCATCAGCCTGGTCAAGGAAAGGGCTATTGAAAGACCTCGTCTTTCGAGGTTGAGAAAGACCGAGGAAAAGGTCTTCCATCCTCAATATAAGGAACCTTTCATTTTGGGAAGGCATTCGCCAATCCTCCATCTCCTTGACCGAATCCGTGACGAAGCCCATCGATTTGCCATTACTTATCATAAGAAAGTCAGGAGCAGGGAGACGATCAAATCAGAATTGGGAGAGATTCCAAGGATCGGTCAGGTCAGAAAGAAGCAGTTATTGAAATATTTTGGAACGGTAGAGAAGATCAAAGAAGCCGAAGAAGAAGAATTGGCCAAGGCTCCAAAGATGAATCGAAAGTCAGCCCAAAGGGTTTATTGGTTTTATCATAATAGGAAGGAATAGATTATTTTTATGAGGAGTGACAAAAAGGGTGCGTTTAGTGAACGCACCCTTTGCTTATTTGGCGGCATGGGCTATGTTGATTCAATTATTTAGGCCTGCCCCTTTTCGCAACGAAACCAAGATGAATAGGTGACATTGAAGCCGGCCTTCTTAAAATCTTTGGCAACCGGGTCAGGATCATTCGTCTTTAATCGAAGCACAATCATCCAATCCTTGTTTCCAGATCTGGGTAAGGACATCATGCTCAAAATAACCGTATGGTGTTGGTTTGCGATTGAAACAATCTTCTCGAGATCGCCCAACTCCCCGCCCAATCCCTCAATGGTGATCCTCGATCCTTCCTCCTTTATGCCAAGGACGCGCGTCACGAACCTGATGATGTCCGATTCGGTCGCAATGCCAACCAGTTTCCCGTTTTCCACCACCGGGAACGAACCGATCTTCTTCTCTTGTCCAAGCCTCAAGGCCTCCTCGAAAGGGGTATCTGGAGTGAGAGTCAAGGGATTCTTCTTCATAATTTCCTTCACCTTCATTTTTGAAAGGAGATAGTTCAATTCGAATACACTCAACGATGTGGCTGGTGAAGGTGAGGCCTCGAGGAGATCGTGTTTAGTGACGATGCCCACCAATTTACCTTTGTCCATAATGGGAAGCCTGCGGATATTATTTTCTTTCATTATCCTTTGGGCGTCCACAACCAATGTTTCACTGTCCACTGTAATCGGATTTCTTGTCATCACATCCTTAATTCTCATTTTTCGTCCCTCCTCCTATTATTATTCTCTCATACCAATATAATCATCAATATGCCCATTCCGCAACAATAATAAGAAAAATTAAACATTTTCCCCATCTTAATAATTGTTATCAAGAGAGTCAAGGCCAAAATTCCTACTCCAAAAGCGACGGCAGCGCCAATCAGAGCGGTTCCTAATCCTGAGGTCGGATCAAATTTTCTAAATTCCAATAGTGTGGCGCCGAGAATCGCCGGAATAGACAGAAGGAAAGAAAATTTCCCGGAGAGTTCTCGATCCAGACCAGAAAAAAGCCCTGTAGAGATGGTGGCGCCCGATCGAGAAATTCCAGGGATGATGGCAACACCCTGGGCTATCCCGATGAGGATTGCCTCAAGCCATCCCATCCGTCCTAAGGGTTTTCCTTCCTTTTTGGCCCAACGGGTCAGCCAGAGGATCAATCCTGTAAGAATAAGCATTGCCCCGACGAGTTTGGGTTTGGAAAAGAGAGATTCAAACCAATCTTTAAAGAAAACGCCCATCAGACCAGTGGGAATGCTTGCCATGATGATCCAGAGAAAAAGTTTTGCTTCCTCCCGGTTTTCCTCTTTTCTCCTTAATGTTGATGCAATTCCTTTGATGATTCCCCAAATATCCCTCCGAAAATAGACCACCACAGAAAGGAGAGTCCCCAGATGGAGCATGACATCGAAAAATATCGGAGGCTCCTTTAACCCAAATAGGGATTGAAAAAAGACGAGGTGGCCGGAACTGCTGATGGGCAAGAATTCCGTCAGTCCTTGAACAACGGCAAGGAAGATGGATTGCAAGATACTGATTTTATGTCTCCTATGCTCTCCTCCCTTTAGCAAAGCCTGCCTGCTCTGTACCATGCCAGGTTCAGGGCCTGCCGGTAGGCAGGGGAGGAGGAAGGGCTTTTAGTGTCTCCTTCGGGGATGGTGGAAACCCCTCGCCTTCAGGCGAAGTAAAGACTTTGCGAAATGGTCGGCCAACTCTTGATGACATATCCCTCACGGCATTGAAATGAGGCCGACCATGAGCATCTGAACAATATATCATCCAAATTGTCATTCCCGTTAAAACGGGAATCCAGGATGCTGCCACTGCGAAGGCAGGGGACCAATAAGAACTGGATTCCTGTTTTCACAGGAAACCCTGGATTCCTGCTTGCGCAGAAATGACGGACAAAAGAGCAAGAATGGGTAAGGTCGACTTCAAGTCGACCTGTCATTTCAAACCCCTCGCCTTGAAGGCGAGGGTGGTTTAGTTTTAAATAATCTTAACAACTTGATAAAAGGTTCTTATCAAGTGTTCATAAGCTACTTCTTTTCCAATTGTTTCTGCATCTCTTCAGCCTGTTTCTGGATATCCTCAGTCTGCTTCTGCATCTGTTCAGCCTGCTTCTTCATGGCTTTTGACGTCTCTTCCAT
>CAZEKS010000118.1:0-6774 GCA_964512795.1 uncultured Syntrophaceae bacterium | reverse complement strand
ATGGCCCGGGCGGCACCCCCTGCCCCAAGAAGAACAATCTTCTTTCCTCTCAAATTCATCTCTTCTTCCAATGCTCCTAAGGCTCCTTCGCAATCGGTGTTGTAGCCGATGAGCCTTTCCCCTCGATTGACAATCGTGTTAACGGCTCCGATCTTTTTTGCCAACCCTTCGATCTTATCAAGAAAAGGAATCACTTCGGTCTTAAATGGGGTGGTCACGCTCACTCCCCTCACCTCAAGTCCCCTGATCCCTCTCAGGGTTTCTTCAAGATTTTTTACTTCAAAAGCCAAATAGACAGCGTTCCAGCCCAGTCTTTTAAAAAAACCATTATGAATCATGGGGCTCAAGCTGTGTCGCACCGGATTTCCGATGACTCCGTAAAGCTCTGTCTGAGCATCAATCATCTCATTTTCTCCCGTAACGCTTTAACTCTTTATAAAATCACCCTGCGACCTTCCGCCAAAGTTTTAACATTCCCCAGATCTCTTTCATCTCCCCAACCGTCAACTGTCCGGGAGCGGAGGCCCTGGTTCGATTGAGCGAAGCGTATACCCAGGCCGCACCTAAGGAAGGAGAAAAGATGCGGCTGATATTTCCCTTTTCACCCATACAGAAGGCAACGATTTTCTGCCTCCTTTTTTTAGCATAGGGAATGAGCGATAGGATGGTGAGATTATCTTCCCATGTCCTGGCAAAGGGAACAATCTTGACCACATCCGTTCCCAATCGAATCATTTGGCCGCAAAGCCTTTGAAGCTCTTTTAGAGAAGGTGTTCCTTGGAAATCATGGCAAGAGAGGATGACTTGCGTCCCTCCTTTATTCCTGATTAAACCTCGTAGCAATGATCTCTCTGTTGCCAATTCGACGTCGATGTAATCTGCTTCCAAATCAATGGCCTCCTGCAAAACACTCAACCTTTTTCTTTCATCACCTTTGTATTTGCCTCCTTCTTCTTTTCTTCGATTGGTGATGATGAAAGGTCTCCGCCGGTTTTCAAGAAGAGGTGCCAGGTTCACTCTCTTGAGATAGTCTGCTCGAAGCTCAATAAGGTCTGCCCATCGGTTTACTTTTTTGATAGCGAACAGAGCCTTTTCTACGGTGGTCTCGACAATAGGGATACAAAGCTTTCCCATGTTTTTCACCTCTCTACGATGGTCTCATCCATCTGAACTCCGACTTTCTGCTTATCCGGTAGAAAACATAACACAGGCTTAAAGATTGAACAAGAACTCATAACTGTAGTCACCATTGCGACACGGTCTCTTGAGGAGGAGGGATGGTGGAAGGAAAGATAAGAGGGGTTAAAGAAAACGGAAGAACGCTTATGAGTGTTCAATGAAGGCATCCCGGAGGAGTTTGCTTTGCCTCGAAAAGGCAAGCCGTGGGTTTCTGGTGTCTTTCATCAATGAGATCTCTTGTGTAATCAACCTTGTGACATTCAATATATAAGTCTCTTGTTTTTTGGCTTCCCGTTGATACAGCGGATGCTGTTGGTTAATATAAATCACCGTCCCCTCTGTAAAACATTCTGGTCCATTCTCTCCAAAATCATCAACGCAGATCGAAACGCCTGCCTCTCCAAATTTCATTCTCTGAACAACGGCATTGGGGGTTAAACGCTTAACCTTAGGTGATTTCTTTCTAACTTTCTTTCGTGTTAAGGTTTCTTCGACTTCTCCTCCAGGTTTCCCCTCTTCGTCAGTTTGAACCCTTCTTTCTCCTTCTTGATCTGATTTTTTTGACAAAACCCCTGCCCCTCCCATCCCTTCACCTTCACCAGCCAAAGGGATAGCGCCAAAAGGGGAAAGATCCGGATTGAGAGCAAGGGATCGATGAACCCTTTGGAGGGCCTCTTTTAATGTCTTACTGGCCCTTTGTTTCTCTTTGCGGCTTGCTAACCGCTTGAGGATATCATCCACCTCCTGAATGACTTTATCCATTACCTTGCGGAAGGCTTGGTATTGGGAACTGTCCTGAACAAATCCTGAACGGTCTGTGGTGACTGGGAGAAAATCGGCATATACCTCTCCCTGAATTCTGGAAGCAACCCTTCCCCAATGCTCTAAACCAAAATACTCTCTCTTGATAGTGACCTGCTTCACTTTCACTTCAATTCCCAACTCCTCTGGAGAGGCGGTGGAGGAAGGTAAGATGATGATCTCTCCATGGACAGGGCCGAAGTCTGTGCCTTCGAGAAAAGGAATTCGATGGCCACTCAGGCTCCTCGGCGTAATCCTCAACCCATTGAGCCTGACCACGAAATTTTGCGCTTTTAAAGGGGTCCCTTCTACAATCTTTCGGACCACCTCTTCCGGCTCAAATTCTCTTTTCAATCGGAGAAGAGTTACCGTGGTGCCGTCGCCTCGTTCCCTATCGGGAGGCAGGATTTGAAGCGGTAGGTTCCACTGATTTCCCTTTTTTTCCCACTCCATCTTGTCGAAAGTCACCTTGGCTGCAAAATCTCTTTTTTGAGTATAGACCTAAAAACATTCGCAAGCAGAGAGGCTCGCAAATTTTCCGATGCCAAACTGACCGATGAGATCCCGATGAAAGATAGGCGACTTATTTTTAACGATCTTCTCTGGGGAACCAATATTGAAATATTGTTTTAGCCCTTCCCGATGCATTCCTTCCCCGTTATCTTTGACTTCAATGGATTCATCGGTCATTTTGATATCAACCTCTGTGGCGTCGGCGTCATAGGCATTATTGACCAACTCCCGGATGAGCTCGATACTCTCTGAATAGAGTCTTTCTCCAATGGTGATGAGATGGCTTTTATCTACGGTTACGGGAAGGTATTCCATTCACAAATCCCTTTTCTTCTTTTCCTTCACATGAAGTCCGGTCTTCTCTTGGTTTTCATATAGGTCTTTTCCAATGCCTCTGAAAACCCCCTATTTCCATTGAGTGAAGCCCTGCCCTGTTCGCGTTATCTTCGGTGTTCTCATAGACGACCAGATTGCGCATGAACGCTTCCAGTTTTGCATCCATCTCTTTCTGGCCGACGTTCCCCTGTTCTATGAACGCGACCGTGTACAGAGAGGAGACAGATGGAACGTCCCCTTTACCCGATTTACTACCCTGGCTATAGGTCGTGGAGATCATCGTCACTTTATCCTTATAGTAAGCGGAACGATTATGGGGAAACTTCCGCTCCACCATATCCTTCCAGTTGCTTTGATACTGATCCCCAAGCTCTCTTGGAGGTTTCATCTTTCTGGAGACGTTATAGCCAGTCTGATTGTATCTCTCTTGGCCTATTGCAATATTGGTGATGTCCCAAACCGTCTTACCCTGGGTCTGAAAGTAGCCAAAATCGAGTCTGAGGTCGCTATGGTCAGAAATCTTCAGAATATCAGGTCCGTAGGATAGGGAGAGTCTGGTCGATTTGTACCGGAACACCTCATTGTTCTTAATATGGATGTCCAGGGTTGAAAAGATGGAGGGCAAGAGGTCTTTCATGCCCAGAAATTCCCGCCAGTCCTTGAAGGTCCCGTAATAGGACACATAAATAAAATCCGAGAACACCTTCAGGTCAGGAATGTGTCCCTGGTCGATGTTGCCGGTCTGGTCTGTTCTCATCATGACGACGCACCCGCCGGGAACGGGGAGAGAAAAGGTGACCACCTTAGTATCGTTATATTCGGTGAGCCAAGTACGAACCATCCAGATCCTTCCGTAAGAATCTGTGAACCGATAGTCCTCAAAAGCGCTGCCCATCGATGTAATCTTGATATTCTCCGTTCCGATCGCTCTGGAACGACCACCCCCCTTGAGGATCAGATCCATAAACTGCTTCGAGTCGCTGTAAAACTTCTCCAGGGGAATGTCGTCCGGTTTGCGGACATACATGAAGACCGTACTGGCAAGAGTGCCGTACATGAGGCGGCCATTGTTTCCCAGGTCTGCATCTCTCGTCCCGCTAGGATAATAGGCGTCCCAGTTACCGTCCTTACCCTTCATAATGAGATGAGGGAAAACCGCCTCATAACTCTTATAGAACAGCCGGGTTGATCCTGGGCCGTTGGGAAACAGGGTGTCTTGATTCTCGGCAAGCAAACCTTTGAGGAGCTTGTCCGAAAACTGAGCCATGATCGTATTCAACTCACTGTCCAATTCTCCGTAGGTCTTGGGCAGGTTGACCTCTTTTTTTAGGATCTCTCTCTTGGTCATGTCCATATTATCCAGAAAATAGCGTACTTTCGTTTGAACAAGCGCTACGTTCTGCCTTGCGTTGAGGACTTCAAGGATCGGGACTGCGTAATTAAGGTTCTCGCTGGGGGATTTCCTCAGGACAATGCCAATGACGTTCCCATTCTGGTCAAGAAGCGGACCACCGCTATTGCCGGGAGAGGCGGCTGCGGAGAACCGAATCCACTTCCACTCCCCTGCTTCTTCTTCCGGTGTGTCAGACGTATAGAGGCCATCTCTGATCACAATTCCCTCCCCGAGGGCATTGCCTACAGCATACACTTTCTGGTTGAGTTGGGGGTTCTTATTCGGCGGCAAAAATCTCTTTGCGGCGGAATGACGGAGGGAGAAGACGATAAAATCGCGATTTTTCGAGTATTTGAGAATCTTTTCAATCGAGTAAACCTTCCCTTCTTTATCCCTGAGAAAGATCTCCTTGAATTGACTCCCGTTCCCCGGGTTCAAGACATGTGCGGCCGACACAAACTCGGAAGGGCTGATGGCGAATGCGGTGCCGATGGAATAGTATTTGTCCGTTCGTATGGAGTAGGGGAGTAGATCCATGGGCAAGGGTTTTTCATACCGCAGGGAGTCCTTCGTCGGCTTCAGCACCACGACCTCATACACGGCATCACTGATGGCATCCATCACACGGGAATTTAGTGTGGTGCTTCTCGAGGCCGTCCCGGGTAAACCCGCACATCCGATCAGATACGGGAAAAGAAAGACCCACACAACGATCAGCATATTCCTCAACGCTTTCATGCCCTTTGTCTCCTTCGTGATCGAATCCTGTTGACGGTAACTTCCTGCAGCGACCACATTTTGCATTTTAACATGATTCTTTCCTCAATGACAATTCCTTGAAGCCACCCGGACATAAACATTGAAAAAGACAAACCCAAAAAACTCCCCTCCCCTGGCGGGAGGGGATTCACCCTGTTAGATAGAAGATTTCTTGAATACAGAGCTGGATAAACAACCTTATCTAACAGGGTAAAGGGGAGGGGGATAAAAAAGGCGATAATGCACCTTCACCCCAGCCCTCTCCCCTGCCTACCGGCAGGCAGGCATCAAGGGAGAGGAGGAACTGGATCGAGTTAATGTCTATTTTGGGGAGCAGACGGGACGAAGGTGAACATACAGCTTAAGGAAAGGGGTGATAAGATTGAAAAAGCTTTTTCATCAGCTGGCAGTGAGGAAGCTTAGGCATACCGGAGCAAGTGTTGTATGGTTTTTGGAGGTCACAACTTCTTTGAGCAATCGATTTTACCCGCTCTCAAACAAAAACGGGGGGATGGTATGGTATCCCCCCATGAGCATACGTAGATAGGTGGGTTGAAGTTTACCCCGTTAGAAATAATGCCCCGCTTCTTTGCAGCGGGGTTGGGTTTTATAATAATTCCGGCGGGGTTTAATGCCCCGCTGGAATTTCTAACGGGGTTTATTTAAGGGGTATGGTGGTGTTCAACGTAGCGGCCAATCGAGTAGAAATCTGGCTCATGATATTATTAAGCATAGCGACTGAATCGCCGCCCCAGCTCCCAGAAGCGCCAGTATCCCTCGTATAGATGCGTATGCAAGGGTTGGGTTTGCCGGGTTCATAAACTTCGCAGACCACTCCACAACCGGCTCTGCCCGCTCCAAATCCCACCCAGGCACGGGCTGCTCGGCTCCCGGGATTGCATTCGACCACCGCCCCCTCAATAAGCAATGAATCGGGAGAATCTTTCTGAGGCAGTTTAAGAGAGCTTTTGAAGACCGAATTAACGAGCGCAATATAAGGATCGTAGGAAAAGACATTCTGTTGCGGCAACAACCGGCCGCCGAATTCCGTCACCTTCACCGAACCATATTGAGAAAGGTTTACTGCCGAATCCTTCCAGATGAGAAGGTTGTGGCCACCCTTCTGCATGCCACTGATGTACTCTCTAACGTTGAAAGCATGATCAGGATAGTCCTTGAGGCTTTTGAAGGGTTTGTCCTGGGCAATGACACCTGTGCTCATCAATGCAATGATGATACCTGCTACTACGAGACAAGGCGCATATCGTTTTATTTTCATCGGCTCTCCTCCTTTCGTTGCCATACTGTATTATGCTTAAATGACCCAACGCTTATCTTGGAGAAATACTAATCATTAATTTTAATATACGAAAAACGGAGTTGCATGTCAAGGAAGGCCGTTTAACGAAGAGTGAGAAAATAGGTAGGATGGGACCAGATACCGAGGAGCCATAGTGTACTGCGCCATAAATCCCTTTACTATGATTGTCATTCCTGCGGAAGCAGGAATCCAGAAAAACAGAGCCTGGATGCCGCATCAAGTGCGGCATGACATGCCAACCAAAAGTAAAGAAGCGTTGGACGCACAACATTAGCATGGAGGGCTTTGCATGAAAATGCGGTGGTATGTTTACGCTGGAACCGGCAATTCATTATGGATCGCACGTCAGCTGGCAGTGGAATTAAAAGAGGTCAGTCTTCACTTTATGCCGTACTTATCAAGGAATTTTAAGGTGGAGGCCGACAGTAAATACGGGACGGTCGAGAACTTTTTGGCCTGTCATGACAGAGGG
>CAZEKS010000117.1:0-6815 GCA_964512795.1 uncultured Syntrophaceae bacterium | reverse complement strand
TAGGTTCGGGGCGGATAAAAATATCAATATCAAGGGTTGCTCTCGCATATCCATGAATGGGAAAAGCGGTTGCTCCGATGATGACAAATTCAACGTTATGGGCGTTTAATGATTTCAACAGCTCTTCGATGTCCATGATCAATCATTTGCTTTAACATTTCTCTTGATTTTTCTCTCATCATATTGAGGCGCTCTTCAAAGGTCAATGAGGAGAGGTAGTCGAGTTCAAACTCAAGCTCCTTTTTCTCATCGTCTGAAGATAATTTTAGGATAGACGGACCCTTTTTCATAACGCTAAATTTTACCAATTTATATAAGAAATGGCAATTGAAATAAATAAAAATTTGCTTATAATAATAAGCAATTTGCATTTCTTTGAACCCTAGAATTCCAAATTCATAGAATATTTTGGTTTATCGAGATCCTTATGTCTTTTTGGTCAAAAAAGAGTAGAATCGTCATTACCTGTGCCAAGGGAGTTTCGCCCTTTCTCAAGCAGGAGATTCTTTCCTTAGGGTTTCCAGTCTTATTAGAGGGGAAGGCAGAGGTTGAGACAGAAGGAACGATGGAGGATACCCTGAGGCTCAACCTTCTGATTCGTACAGGGCAGCGAGTTCTCTTTCTGCTTGAATCATTCAATGCGAAGACCCCTGATGATCTCTATAAAAGGATATCACGAGTCAGCTGGGAAGATTTTATTTCAGAGGATAGTTATTTTTCTGTCACCTCTTCTGTTCACAACCCGACTATTAAGGATTCAAGGTTTGCAAATGTAAGGTGCAAGGATGCCGTGGTAGACAGGATTAAAGAAAAGCGTGGGCGCAGGCCTGATACCGGTCCTGAAAGAGACAGGGTTGTGATTCATCTCTACTGGAGAAGCAATCTATGCCAAGTTTTTCTCGATACCTCCGGAGAACCTCTTTCAAGGCGCGGGTACAGAATGATCCCTCTCAAGGCGCCGATGCAAGAGACCCTTGCGGCGGCTGTTGTTCTGGCAACGGGCTGGAGGGGAGATGGAAACTTTATCAATCCTATGTGCGGTAGCGGGACGCTCGCCATAGAGGCCGCATTGATCGCTCTTGGAAGGGCGCCAGGTCTATTGAGAAGCAATTATGGTTTTATGCATATAAAAGGGTTTGATGATTCTTCTTGGAAAGTTCTCCGAAGGAAAATAAGAGCAGAAGCTAAGGATAAATTGAATGGAAGAATCATTGCTACGGATATCAGTCAACAGGCTGTTGAGGCAGGAAAGAAGAATGCAATGACAGCAGGCGTGGATCGTTTCATTGAATTTGGTGTATGTGATTTTTCAGAGACACCTGTCCCGGACGGAGGAGGAGCAATTGTCCTGAACCCTGAATATGGTGAGCGGCTGGGGGAAACAGAAAAGTTAAAGGAGACCTACAAAGGGATTGGAGATTTTTTTAAAAAGAAATGTAATGGGTATACCGGGTATGTATTTGCCGGCAATCTCGATCTTGCAAAAAAGGTGGGCTTGAGAACAAAGAGGAGGATACCTTTTTACAACGGCCCCATAGAGTCCAGGTTGGTGGAGTATGACCTATATGAAGGGAGTCGAAAAAGAACATTGCAAAATTAGCATTGCAAAGTTAGCATTGTAAAATCTTCTCTTTTGTCATTCCGGGCCTGACCCGGAATCCAGTCTTTGGATTTCTGGATTCCTGCTGGAGTTTACCCCGTACTTGATACGGGGCAGGAATGACACCGTATAAAATGAACGAATTCAATTTGAAATGCTAAATGCTGCTTTTCCAATTTACAATGGTTTTTGAGAAGAAATGAAAGCTCGATCCGATATCTACCCTGTTTATTTCCTCTATGGTCCTGAGGATTACCTCATTGAGGAGGAGATCCAGAAACTCTTAAATCATACTCTTTCACAGAAAGAAAGGGGATTTAACTATCATCTTTTTAATGGAGAAGAACACAGCGGCCAGGAGATCGTCCGGGCCGCTCAAACGCTCCCGATGTTTTCTCGGTATCGATTTGTGCTCGTCCGCGAAGCAGATCGCATGGATGAGAAGAAGGTGGAAGCGTTGATGGAATATTTAAAAAAACCTTCCCCGTCTACCTGTCTCGTCCTCCATGGTCAGACAACAGGCTCCTGGAAAAGACATCGGAAAGAGATTGAAAAGGCAGGGAAAGTCACTGAATACACACGATTGAAGGGTAGGGCCTTGGTTTCGTGGATGAAGAATAGGATGAAGGAAAAGGGGAAAACGCTTTCGGAAGAGGCTGCAGACTATTTGGTTGAGGTAGTGGGAGATCACCTTTACGATCTTGACAATGCCCTGGAGAAGGTCTTTTTGAGTGGTGGGGAGAAACGGAGCATCGAGCTTTCCGATATGGAAGAAATTACCTCAGAGGTCAAGGTCAGTACGGTCTTCGATTTAACCGATGCGATTGGGCATCAAAACCTGGAGAAGGCCCTCGGAATTTTAGAGAAGGCTATGGAGTCAAAGGCCATCTTGTTCAGAAAAGAAGAAGAGGGATCGAAGTTTGGCGATCCTATCCCCTTTCTCTTAAGCATGATGGCAAAGCAATATTGGAGTATGCTGGTAATCAAACAGATGAGCTCTCATCGTCGGGATGGGGGGGACCTGGCTAAAGAATTGGGAACGTCACCATGGAATATAAAGAAGATGATGGATCAGGGGAAGAATTTCTCTGAGGCTTCACTCCAGGAAGGAATCCTAAAGTGTCATCAAGCCGACTTAGCTATTAAGAGGAGCCGGGGGCCCAAGGACCTTTTAATGGAGAAGTTGGTGATTGACCTCTGCCGGCCTGTTAGTATTGGAAAAAAAATGTAGGGGCGTTAAATTTAACGCCCCTACGCTGTTTTAAGAGCGTTAACCCCTCTGGTCAGCCGGGAGATTTTTCTGGCAGAGGTATTTTTATGAAAGACCCCCTTGGAGTGAGATTTCTGGATTAGAGGGATTGTCTTCGACAAAGCCTTTTGGGCCCCTTCAACATCTTTTTTCTCAATGGCTGCCCTCACTTTTTTCACAGAGGACTTCACTGTGGTTTTGATATGGAGGTTTCGAAGCCTCCTCTTTTCGTTTTGTCTTGCCCGTTTAATCGCCGATAAATGGATTGCCAAAATTTAGCCTCCTTTTTTCCCCTTCACCCGGTCAATCTCTCCTGCCTACCGCAGGTCCCGAACCTAACATGGTACAGGGCAGGCGGCGCTTGGAGAGATAAAAATGGTGAAGGAACATTGATTTTTTTAACATTTTGGTATAGCCTGTGTCAAGGTCTTTTCAAATGACGAATTACCCGAATGATAACGAATCTACCGAATTTGGGTCTATTCGCCATATTCGCTGTAATTCGCTTTATTCGCATTATGTCTGAAAACCATAAAATCACCAAAGCAGCTACTGTCATTGGGACCGGGACTTTACTCAGCCGTATCCTGGGTTTTTTCCGGGATATGGTGATCGCCAATTTCTTCGGAGCTGGAATGGCAGCAGATGCTTTTTTCGTGGCTTTTCGGATTCCCAATCTATGGCGGCGATTGGTGGGAGAGGGTTCATTAACCATTTCATTCATTCCTGTCTATACGGAATATCTTACGCAGCGGTCGGAAGAAGAGACTCGGAAGGTCACGCATATCGCATTCACCATTGCCGGAGTCATTTTATTGATTCTGACGGTCCTTGGAATTCTCTTCTCACCGATTTTGATCAGGATCGTTGCGCCGGGATTTATTCAAATCCCGGAGAAATTTGAACTGACGGTTACACTCAACAAGATCATTTTCCCCTATCTCTTTTTTATGGGGCTCTTCGCCCTCTGCATGGGGATCCTGAACTCCTACAGACATTTTTTCGCCCCTGCCATTGCTCCAATTTTTCTCAATATCTCCATCATCGTTTCAGTCTTTCTCTTTTATCATACTTTTAACGTACCGGTGATGACCCTTGCCCTGGGGGTTCTGGCCGGAGGGGTGCTCCAATTTCTCTTTCAGATTCCTTTCCTATGGAAGAGGGGAATTACCTTCCGATTCAATTTTAATTTCCGAAACCCGGCGATCAAGCGGATTGGCCTTTTGATGGTTCCAGGCCTCATCGGGACCGGCCTCTATCAGATTAATACCTTCATCGACATGATTTTCGCCTCGTTTCTTCCGAGTGGAAGTGTTTCCTATCTTTTCTTTGCAGACCGATTAATGGAATTTCCTTTGGGGATTTTCGCTATTGCCATTGGAATGGCATCCCTTCCAAGTTTTTCAGGACTGGCTTCTCAGGGAAAGATGGAAGAATTGAAAGAGACGCTTTCTTTTACCTTCCGTCTGGTTTCCTTCATCAGCGTTCCCGCAATGGTGGGACTGATCGCACTAAAAACTCCTATCATTAACCTCCTCTTTCAAAGGGGACTATTTGATTATTCTGCTACAGAAAAAACAGCTTTTGCCCTCCTGTTCTATTCCGTGGGCCTGTGGGCCATTGCAGGGTCAAGGATAATTGCCCCTGCTTTCTATTCCCTCCAGGATACCTGGACGCCGATGAAAATTGCCTTAATTTGTTTGGGAGCCAATGTTATTTTTAGAGCGGTTCTGATTTTTCCTTTAATGCATGGAGGTTTGGCTTTGGCCACGAGCCTTTCTTCCACACTCAACCTTATCCTTCTCTTTAGAAAGTTAGGTCCAAAATTGGGGGGAACAGATATAAGAAAGAATATTCAATCGCTCTTGCGAATCTTCTTGTGTAGTCTTCCAATGGGTTTGGCCGCCTATTTGATCTGTTCAATCGGAAATTGGACCACAACAGGTAACGTTTTGGAAAAGGTTTTGATTCTTTTTGCAGGGATTGTGATTGGCCTCGGAATCTATTTGGCTTGCTCTTATTGGGTGAAGAACGAGGAAATGCTCTTCTTGCTGAATATCGTTAAAAGAAAGATGAAACGTTAAGTAGGGATACCGAAGCGGTTCAATCCGATTACCATATTCTATCCTCATGTAAGGCTCCAATGGAAAAAACAGCAGATGTCGTTATTATCGGAGGCGGTGTTGTCGGCCTGAGCATCGCTTACTATCTTGCCCTGAAAAGGGCAGGGAGGATTGTCCTCTTCGAGAAGGGACAATTGGGAGAAGGTTCTACCAGCCGTTGTGTGGGAGGCATTCGAGTCCAATTTTCTACAGAAATCAATATCCGTTTCTCACTCGAATCATTAAAGACCTTCGAGCAATTCAAAGAGGAATTCGGAGTCAACCCGGAATTCAAAAGAATTGGGTATCTCTTTTTGGCGACTACTGAATGGGAGATCGGAGTCTTCAAGGAGAATATGAAACTTCAGAAAAAATTTGATATTCCAGTTGAATTCTTAAGTCCTAACGAAATCAGGTCGCGCTGGCCCTACTTGAGAATGAATGATATCCTGGGAGGGACTTTTTGCTCCCGGGATGGGTATGCAGGCCCTAATGAAATTCTCTCCGGGTTTGCCAGTGGTGCAAAGAGGGCAGGGGTGAAAATCTACGAAGGAATGGAGATCATGGGAATCTCATCGGCAAAAGGGAAGATTTATAGTGTTAAAACAAAGGACGAAGAGATTTTCACCCCCGTGGTGGTCAATGCAGGAGGGCCCTATGCTGCTTCCATAGGGGAAATGGTAGGTATCAAAGTTCCTGTCAAACCTTTGAGGAGGCAAATCTTTATTACAGCACCCTTCCATCTCACCGACAGGCCTATTCCACTGACCATTGATTTTCACCGGGGATGGTATTTCCGTCAGGAAGGGGATGGATTGCTCCTATCCGGTCCGTTAGACCTGGAGCCGAGTTTTAACCTCAATATCGATTATGAAGCCATGGCTGAGACTTCGGAGAATGCAATGTACCGTGTCCTCGCTCTTGAAAAAGCTCGGATTGCCCGGGGATGGGCAGGACTTTATGAGATCTCTCCGGATCACCATGCTATCCTTGGAAGGGTTCCTGAAGTAGAAGGGTTTGTCCTGGCCAATGGTTTTAGTGGACACGGATTTCAGCATAGCCCTGCAGTGGGGAAAGTGATCTCAGAGTTGATCGTGGATGGAGAAGCCACTACCATTGACATCTCCTCCCTTTCTATAGAGCGCTTCGCAAAAGGAGAATTGATGGCAGAACCCATGACTGCCTTTAAAGAGTAAATCTCCAATTTAATCTCTTCATTTCTTTAGGGAGTTTCCTGGCAAAACCAATCCATAATATTTCTCAAATGTTAAATTTTTTAGCTCATGTAAAATCACGTCAACCATTGTCAAATCACGTTAAGAAAAAGATATAAATTTTGATACCTTATGCCTTCATTGAATATTTTAAATATTGAGTTTTTAATAAATTCTATTTATAATGATTTTGAATTTAGGCATCAAAGCAAATTCCATTAAGAAAGGCTTGGTGATCAAGATGGAATGGAATTTTTTTGAAATTGAAAATGATAGAAGGTCTTTTCCCTCCTCTTCCGTTGAAGAGGGGATAGAATCTATTAAGTCTAAATTAGATTTTTTGTCCAATGAACAAAACGTCCCTTTTCTGACATCCTTTTTTGTTGATTTAATCCAACGCATTAAAAATAGTCTTGCCTCCATTAAGAATTATACGCAAATTTCTCGAGGAAAATTTAGCGACAGAGAATTCGGTGAATATTATTATCAGAGGGTGACTGCGGATATTGAGAAGATGGATATGGTGTTGAATAGTCTTCTCGATTACATTAAGGTCCACACACCGATTAGAAAAATGAACACGATTCACAACATCATCACGAACCCGATCTACGCGGGAAGGCTCCGGACCGGCGAGCCGGCGGGCATCG
>CAZEKS010000116.1:0-6942 GCA_964512795.1 uncultured Syntrophaceae bacterium | reverse complement strand
TCAGGGTATCCTCCCCGGCATGGCCAAATGGGGTATGACCCAAATCGTGTCCCAACGAGATAGCCTCGGCTAAATCCTCGTTGAGACGGAGGGCCCTGGCAATTGTCCTTGCAATCTGAGAAACCTCAAGGGTATGAGTCAATCGGGTCCGGTAATGATCACCCATAGGAATAAGAAAGACCTGGGTTTTATGTTTCAGTCTCCTGAAAGATTTGGAATGGATGATTCGATCTCGGTCATGTTGAAAGGCTGGCCGGAGCGGACACTCCTCCTCAAAGATTTGACGGCCTTTTGTCTTTGAACTCAATGTCGCAAAGGGAGATAGAAACCCTTTCTCCCGATCTTCTAAATCTTCCCTAATCGTCTTCTTCATCCCTCCGCCTTTTTCAATTAATCTTCGTATAAATTTGAGGCAGTCTCTTTAAAAGGAACTCTAAAAAGGGGGCAAGGATTCGAGGGTTCAAGATTCGAACTACTCCCTACTATCCACTCTCGGACACTTGACCCCTTGAACCCAAGACCCCTTTGACCCTTTAAATGTAGATTTAATTGACAGGCTCCATTTGATCGAATATGCTTCTAATAGCTAAATTATCATAAAAAAAAGGCTTTATCAAACCGAACCTAAAATGGACCTAGATCACCTGAAACAAGCCATCCGTAAAGATCCGATCCTTTCCCGATTGTCAACATTGGCGAAGGAGAAAAAGATCCCCCTTTTTCTGGTAGGAGGTTATCTCAGGGATCTCTTGCTCGAAACGCCAGGAAAGGACTATGACTTCGTCTTGCCGAAAGATGCCTCTTTATTCATTGAAACGATTGAAGAAGCCCTCCATTTTCAGTTCTTTAAGGTTGGGAAGGAGGAGATGAACACCACCACTTATCGAGTCATCAAAGAAGGTATGTCTGTCGATCTCACCTTCCTACAAGGGGAGACGATTAAAGAGGATCTCCGACGAAGAGACTTCACCGTCAACGCCGTCGCTTTCTCTCTCCAGGATGAAACTTTTCATTGGGTGGAAGGAGCCCTTGAGGATTTTGGAAAAAAGTTGATCCGTACTGTCTCAAACCTTTCCATTGATCAGGATCCATTAAGGATGCTCCGGGCGGTCCGTTACCTTTGCACCCTGGATGGTTTTGTCATGGATAAGAAATTGAAGGAGGAGATTTCCTTAAAAAAAGAGAAGGTTGCGAGCCTCCCTGGTGAGCGGGTTAAAACGGAGCTGGATCAAATCTTTCTCTCTCCTCAGCCAGCCATTGGAATGAAATCCCTTTATGAATCCGATTTACTCCTCACCCTTTTCCCTGAATTGAAGAGTTTGGAAACCCTTGGTCAAAATGAGCACCACCATCTGAATGTCCTTTCCCATACCCTTCTCATGGTTGAAAAAATTTCATGGGCCTCCAAATGGGTCGATCGAAATCATCAAGAGATTTCCCTGAATCAGGAAGATCGGCTCTCTCTCTATCATGCCGCCCTCTTCCACGATATCGGCAAAAAAGACACCTATTCAAAGGATGAAAAAGGGAGAATTCATTTCTATCACCACGAATCTTTCTCCGTTCAAGCAGCGGAGAGGATCATGGAAAGACTTCGCTTCTCCAACTTTATGAAGAGTAAAATTCTCCGCCTGGTCAAGAACCATATGAGAATCCTCAATCTATCCTGGGAAACAAAAGAAACAGCCCTCAAAAGATTGGTCCATCAGATAGGGGATGAAACCCCTCTTCTCGTCCTTCTCACCCTTGCGGATAAGGAAGCGAGCCGGGGAATCCTATCCATTCAAATAGATGAAGTGGTCGAAGAACACTGTCTTCGGTTCCTGGCATTATTTAAGGAAAAAGATATCGTCTATCCACCACCTTTCATCACCGGACATGATGTGATGGCCTTGGGATATTCCTCCGGACCGAGAGTAGGACAAATACTGAACTTCATCCGCCAGAAGCAGGTGGAGGGCGAGATTAAAAATAGAGAAGAGGCATTAAGGGTGTTAAGAGAAACATTCGGGATGGCAGGATTGAATCAATAAAATCTTGTTGATTATCTAAAAACATTTAGTAGAATAACTATGAAGGCAATTTTTAAAAGGAGGAGCCATCCATGTTAAAGGAATTTAAAGAATTTGCAGTGCG
Organism: uncultured Syntrophaceae bacterium; assembly: GCA_964512795.1. GTDB lineage: Bacteria > Desulfobacterota > BSN033 > BSN033 > UBA1163 > UBA1163. Next base: position 4,806 of record CAZEKS010000116.1, on the reverse strand, counting down.
GGGGAATGTTGTTGACATGGCGGTTGGAATCATTATCGGTGCGGCCTTCGGCACCATCGTCAATTCGCTTGTCCAGGATGTGATCATGCCACCCATCGGTCTGCTTTTAGGGAATATCGATTTCTCCAATTTCTTTGCGGTGCTGAAGGAAGGCAAGGTGGCCGGACCCTATGCCTCTGTGGCTGCGGCAAAAGCGGCTGGCGCGGTGACAATGAATTATGGTATATTCATCAACACCGTCATCAGTTTCTTTATCGTTGCCTTTGCCGTTTTTCTTCTTGTTCGGGCGGTCAATCGACTGAAACGTCAACTGGAAGCCCCCCCTGTACCAACCACGAAAGAATGTATTTACTGTTTTTCAAAGATCCCAATACAGGCAACGCGTTGTCCGAGCTGTACCTCTGAGCTGAAGGCAGGCTGAAAGTAGGTTTGACAGATTGCCGAAGAAATCATTTCCGGCCTTTTGGTCATTCCTGCAAAAGCAGGAATCCAGTCTTTTCGAAGTATCCTTGGCCGGCAAGTGCCCCTTAACCCTGCCTTGTAGGTGGGGTCAAGGGGCACTATTAAAGCGATATTTCCTTTCCGGGAAGCCCCGCCATGTGGGCGGGGAGCTTCACTCCCGCCCCCCACCTTCGCGGGGACAAGTTTCCCCCTGCGAAAACAGGGCCGGGAGTGACAGTTTGTTGAGTTTTTCAGCAACCTGTCAAAGTAGAACGGGAGAATTCCTATGATATCACGCATTCTCACCTTTTTTAAGACCGGTGTTTGGGAAATCCGATTAAGGGACCTTTCACCCATAGAAGCCTTCTTCTTTAAATACTTACGCATCATACTTTTGGCATTGCGGGGATTTATGAGAGATCATTGCCAGAAGACCGCTTCGGTTTTGACCTATTATTCTCTACTCAATGTGGTTCCCGTTGTGGCCGTAGCCTTTGCGATGGCTAAAGGTTTCGGTCTTGAAAAACTCATCGAAAAACAGATCCTCCAAATGGCAGAGAAGGCAAATTGGCAAGCGGATATCACCACACAGATTATTTCCTTTTCTCACAAACTCCTTGAGCAGGCAAAGGGCGGTTTAATCGCTGGTGTCGGAATAGTATTGCTGTTCTGGACAGTCATATCCATCATGGGAAAAATCGAAGAATCTCTTAACGAAATCTGGGAAATAAAAAAATCAAGGACACTGATAAGAAAATTTAGCGATTATATTGCAATGATGGTCTTAGGCCCTGTTCTTCTTATCATTTCCAGCAGCGCGACCGTCCTTGTGGCAAGTCAAGTGAAAGTGATCGTCAACAAAATCGCCTTCCTGGGAGTTTTCGGAAAGGTGATTCTTCTCCTGTTGAATCTACTGCCCTATGTATCCATCTGGACGCTCTTAACAATGCTCTACCTAATCATGCCAAACACTAAAATTCCGCTTAGGTCAGCTATTGTGGGAGGGATCTTTGCAGGAACGATTGCCCAAATTGTTCAATGGATATACATTAAATTCCAGATTGGGATAGCAAGTTATGGGGCCATTTACGGGAGCTTCGCGGCCCTGCCCCTTTTCTTGGGTATGCTTCAAATGAGTTGGATGATCGTCCTTTTCGGCGCAGAAATCGCTTATGCCAATGAGCATTATGAAACATTCGGTTTTCATCCGGACTATTCCCGGATAAGTGTTTCATCGAAAAAGCTTCTCATGCTTAGGATCTTCCATCTTCTCACCAAGAAGTTTTCTCTGGGAGAAAAACCCTTAAGTGCCAGCCAGATTGCCCATGTATTGGAGATCCCGGTTCGACTTGTACGGCAGCTCCTCCATGAATTAAGCGATGTGGGTCTGGTGGTTGAGACGGTAAAAGGAATCAAGAGCGAGGTTGCCTTTCAACCGGGACGTACGATTGAAAACATTACAGTCAAATTCGTTCTGGATGAATATGAAAAATATGGAAGCACAAAGATCCCTGACTATCAATCTGATGAAACGGAGAAAATTTCAAAGTATTTGAAAGATATTTCAGAAGCCATCGAGAAATCGTCTGCAAATGTCCGCTTGAAGGAGATATGAGATTCCTGAAGAAATAAGGAAATCTCTGATTAAACTGATTAAAGCCGATTACACAGATACGAAATACATTGAAAAGTCATTCAAATCTGGGTAATTAAGGAAGCCCGGGGAGTCCAAAGGCTCACTTTGTTGCATTGACAAATCAATCCGAAATCCCTTATAAAATGATTAGATGCCAGCAATTCTTGTCACAGGTGGGGCAGGATACATTGGAAGTCATGTGGTCAAGGACCTTCTCCGCCAAAACCACAAGCCTATCGTCTTTGATAATCTTCAAACCGGCCACCGAAAAGCCACTAAGAGTGCCCTCTTCATAGAAGGGGACCTTTCCGATCAAAGAAAACTTGCAGAGATTTTTCATGACAATTCCATTGATGCAGTGATGCATTTTGCAGCAGATTGTTTGGTTGGAGAATCCGTCCAGAACCCGGTAAAATATTTCAACAATAACGTGAAGAATAGCTTGAAGCTATTTGAAATGATGGAAGAATTTAATGTCATGAAAATTGTTTTCTCTTCCTCTGCTGCGGTCTATGGTGAGCCTGAACAAATCCCTATTCCCGAGTTGCATCCCTGTACTCCGTCAAATCCTTATGGTGAAACCAAATGGATGGTTGAAAAGGTACTACAGACCTTTCATGATGGAGGTAAATTAAATTTCATCTCCCTCAGATACTTCAATGCAGCAGGAGCCGATCCGGAAGGTGAGCTTGGAGAGGATCACTCTCCGGAAACCCATTTGATTCCTTTAGTGATCAAAGCAGCTTTGGATGGAACTTCAGTCCCTGTTTTTGGCACAGATTATGATACTCCCGATGGAACTTGCATTCGCGACTATATCCATGTCAGCGATCTTGCCCAGGCACATATTTTAGCCCTTAGGAAATTAGAACAAGGAAAAATTTCTGGGGTTTATAATCTGGGAAACGGTAATGGATATTCAGTGAGAGAAGTGATCGAGACAGTGAAAAAGGTAACTGGAAGAAAGGTCGTTGCCATCGAATCGCCAAGGAGACCAGGGGACCCTGCCCGGCTGGTGGCCAGTTCAGAAAAGATTAAAGAAGAGCTAGGATGGATTCCAAAATACACCGATCTGGAAACGATTGTTAAAACTGCTTATCATTGGCATAGAAAACATCCAAGAGGCTATGGTGATAAATCTTAAATCCAAATTTCAAAATCCAAATGTCAAATGAATGTCAAAGCCTAAATTTTAAAATATTTTTTAAACTTGAACTTTGGATTTCATTTGAAATTTGAGCTTTGACATTTAGCATTTTTGTTATTAGGAGAAACCCATGTGCGGTATCTTTGGGATTTTTAATCATCTTGAAGCATCCAATCTCGCATATTTAGGTCTTTATGCCCTTCAGCATCGTGGCCAGGAGAGTGCTGGGATCGTCTCCTCAGACAGCAGGCAACTCTATCATTACCGCCAGATGGGACTGGTCTCCGAGGTCTTCACTAAGGAAATTCTGAAGAGACTTTCTGGAAAAAGCGCCATCGGTCATGTCCGGTATTCCACGGCTGGGTCAAGCGAGCTCAAAAACGCTCAGCCCTTCATGGTGGATTACTATAAGGGTAGTCTTGCCATTGCCCATAATGGGAATTTGTCCAATGCATCTCTCATACGAAGCGAACTCGAATCAAAGGGATCCATTTTCCAGTCGAACATGGACACCGAAGTCATCGTTCACCTTATTGCTCGTTCCAAAGAGAAAACCTTTGTAGAGCGAACGGTCAATGCCCTTAAACAGGTTGAAGGCGCTTACTCTTTGCTAATTCTAACAGAAAAGGAAATGGTTGCAGCCAGGGACCCTTTCGGCTTCAGGCCCTTGATTCTCGGTCAGCTTAAGGAAGCACCCGTAGTTGCCTCCGAGACCTGCGCTTTTGACCTCATCGGAGCCAAGTTTGTCAGGGAGATCGAACCAGGGGAAATTCTCCTCATCAGCGAAGAAGGAACCAAATCTTTCAAGCCTTTCCCTCACAAACAACATCATCAGTGCATCTTTGAGTTCATCTACTTCGCCCGGCCAGACAGTTTCCTTTTTAACAGAAACGTTTATGAGGTTAGAAAATCGTTAGGAGTCCAACTTGCCAAGGAATCGCCAGCAGAGGTAGATATGGTCGTTCCTATCCCGGATTCTGGATTCCCGGCCACATTGGGCTATGCGGCTGAATCGAAAATACCCCTGGAGCTTGGAATGATAAGAAACCATTATATAGGACGGACGTTCATCGAACCCGAAAAACGAATTCGGCACTTCGGTGTTAAAATCAAATTGAACCCGGTCAGAGAATTGTTAAAAGGCAAGAGGATTGTCACCGTGGATGATTCCATCGTCCGGGCGACCACCAGCCGAAAAATTAATAAGATGTTTCGGAATGCCGGCACCAAAGAAGTTCATGTCAGAATCAGTTCTCCGCCCATCACCCATCCTTGTTTTTTCGGCATTGATACGCCAAAAAGATCAGAATTGATCGCCTCGTCCCATAAGATCAAGGAAATTCAGAAGTTTATTAATGCAAGGTCTCTACATTATTTAAGTTTAGAGGGTTTGAAAAAATGCATGAGAGAGGGTGCTGAGTCTTTCTGTTACGCCTGCTTCACAGGAGATTATCCCCTCCCCTTTCAGATGGATTTAGAATAAACGAAGAGCATTTTTAATTCGCAAAGTATTACCTGATGAGGGATAGGGGTGTTCACAATACAGTTACCAAAGTGCGGAGGCAGGGTCAAAAATGGCACT
>CAZEKS010000115.1:0-7003 GCA_964512795.1 uncultured Syntrophaceae bacterium | reverse complement strand
AAAAGAAGGTTCTTCGTCATATATCATAGGCTTCAGCGGCACTTACAAGGCCGTTGCTATGGGGCAAGAACGAGTTCAAATGACTTACGAAATCCTGGGCGTCATCGTTAGCGACGCCAGTGATTGTATATTACAAAATGCATCATTACGGTGTGTGGGTTCATTTCATGCCATAAAGGGAGCTTATGAGGATGATAGCGGCTTTTGTGTCTGCACCCGCCCGGATGGGGACCAACTGTTTACTTCTTATAAAGCCAGTGGCAGACTTGGAGCTGTGGGTAAGGGGACGGTTACGTACGTGGGTGGCACGGGGAAATTTACTGGTATACAGGGTAGTGGTGAATTTTCAAGAATCAATGTGCGCCCCGCTGCTGAGGGGACCCTTCAGGGCTACAATAGAGTAAAAGATCATTACAAGCTCCCCTAATACTCTCAATAGTAAGTTAGCAAAGGGTAAAGGCAGAGTCAGCGGTAGCGAGCCGATCGCTTAACGTGTTGAAGAAATTTAAAAAGGCCTTGAACCACAAAGGTTTCTGGCCTTTTCTTTTAAGAAGAAATGTTTGAAAGCTGAGTGACAGGTGGTCTTGCCGATTAATCAGCGGCTATCAACAGTTCCCGGCATTATCTATGCAAAGGTGAGTCTATTTTCAACACGTTAAGCGATCGGCTCGTCAGCGGTAGCTCTGCCTTTTTTGTTTATTTCGATAGAAGATCTTTATGGACTTTACTTCTCATATGTAAGGATAAGGAGAATATTCCATCTTCGTTTCCATATCCTATCATTACTTTTTTGCCTCCTTAAAGTTCCCCAATTTCTCAGCAGCCTCTTGAAGAGTTTCCATTCTCTTGGGAAAACAGAAGCGAATCTTGGTCGCTCCCAAAGAAGAACGGCTGTAAAAGCTACTGCCCGGAACAGTGGCCACTCCAAATTTCTCCACCAAATACATAGCAAAGGTCACATCGTCCGAAAAGCCAAAGCGACTGATATCGGTCATGATATAATAAGCTCCACAAGGAGGGAAAACGCCAAAACCGACCTCCTTTAACACAGGGAGGAAAAAATTCCTCCTCTCTTGGTATTCCTTCGCCAAATTTTGATAATAGCCTCGATCAATCCTTAGAGCTATGGCAGCAGCCTCTTGCAGAGGATGCGGTGCCCCCACGGTCAAGAAATCATGAACCTTGCGGATGGACGCAGTCAGCGACGCTGGAGCAATGGCCCAGCCCACACGCCACCCTGTGAGACTATAGGTCTTGGAGATGGAGTTGATGGTGATGGTTTGATCTCGCATGCCGGGGAGAGAGGCAATACTGATATGTTGGGCTCCGTCGTAGAGGATGTGCTCGTAAATCTCGTCGGTCACTGCGATCACACCCCATTTCAAACAAAGGTCGGCGATGAATTGCAATTCCTCACGAGAGAAGACTTTGCCGGTGGGGTTATTGGGTGTGTTGATGATGATGGCTTTGGTCTTATTGGTGAAGGCTCGGGTCAGTTCCTGCTCGTCAAAATGCCAGTCCGGTTCGTGGAGCGTGATGAATCGCGGCTTGGCATCACAGAGGATGGCGTCCGGACCATAGTTCTCGTAAAAAGGTTCGAACACAATAACCTCTTCGCCAGAATTGACGATGGCCATCAGAGAAGAGATCATGGTCTCCGTTGAACCACAGCAGACCGTAATCTCTCTTTCAGGGTCTATGGTGACGCCGTTATACCAAGCAAATTTTTCGGCAATGGCTTGACGAAGATTTGGCTCTCCCCAGGTGATGGCATACTGGTTCAAATCCGCTCGAATGGCCTTCACGGCCGCTTCCTTAATCTCTGCCGGGGCCGGAAAATCAGGAAACCCTTGTGCAAGGTTGACACCCTGATGTGCAAAACAGACACGGGTCATCTCACGAATGACCGATTCCGTGAACTTGAGTGCACGATTGGAGGAATAATCCTTAATATTCGTTCCCATTTCTAAACTCCCCCCAGCCTACCCCATATTCTTTTACAATAGAAATAGAGGTCCTTACGCTATCTCCCTGCTGTTCTTGATCAGTCGCTTCACTTTATCCAGAATCTCACGCTTTTCCTGTTCGGGAAAACCCTTTAACATCGCGTGCAGGTAATCGTCGCGGTTCTTTTCTATGTTTGCCAGGACTTTTTTTCCTTTTGGCATAATCTCGAGTACGGTTACCCGCTCATCACTGGAATCGGATTTTCTGACGATAAAGCCGTTTTTTTCCAACCTCTTGGCTAATCCGGTCATATTGGCACCCGGGACGAGCATGATCCGGCTTACGTCGGTGATTCTGCTTTGGCCGCCCTTTGAAGCATCCAGGACCCTCAGGACATTATACTGCGGAAAAGAGAGATCGTACTTCCTAAAAATCGCAGATACCATTCTCTTAAAAGTCTCGGCGGCCCTAACCACTGCCATCATTATATTCTCATCAAGGTTTTGGTCGCTTGGATAGGTCGTCCTTTCCATATCCTCACCTCAACAGACACCTGTTTTAATAATATAAAAAATGAATTATATCAATTTACAGCTCTGCACACAAGAAAATAAATGTATTGAAAGTATGAGTATTGATATTTTATGTATTGACTTTTTTTTCTGGTATGGTATTGTATACTTGAATGGTGACTGCGGCAAAAATGGGAAACAAATTTCAGCGAGGAGAAATTGCAGAAATGGTAACACTTTAGCTCTTTGAAACAGAATAGATTAAGCCAGCATTCAGAAATGCTTCCAAAGCTTTAGAATGCGGAATGTTGTATTTTTATGGGTTGGAAATGGAGCGAGTTTAACAGACGCTGCAATACCTTTGGAGTCGTCTGAATGAATCAGTAAAAGGTGTCCGCTCTAAAGCTTTTTCAGCATCCCTGAATGCCGGCCCATTAGGGTGATTTTACAAAGAGCTAAAGTGTTACCAAGAATGAAGTTTAGGAACAAGGAGGGAAAATGAAAGCCAAGGATGAATTGGGAAAAATTGTGGGAAAAGGCAATGTAAGTGATTCTAAAGACGATCTTATAAAGTATTCACGGGATCAAAGCCCTCTTCCTCCGGGAATGGCCGATGCCGTAGTGTGGCCAGGGAATGTAGAAGAGATAGGGAAAATCGTAAAGTGGTGTAATGAAAAGAATATCCCTGTCGTTCCTGTTAGCTCGAAGGTTCACTTCCACGGATGCACCATACCCAAACAGGGCGGAATCATGGTCGATCTCAAAAGGATGAACAAGATTTTGGAAATAGATGCAGACAATCGCCTGGTGCGGTTTGAAGCCGGTGTTACATGGATGCAACTGACGAGCGAGCTGGAAAAGAAGAGGATGAGAGTCATCATGCCGCTGCTGCCGGTCGGGGACCGCTCCGTGCTTACCGATACTCTTGAACGGGAAGTGCCGACAAACACCGTCTATGACTATGGTGAACCCATGCAGTCCCTTGAGGTGGTCTGGCCAACGGGTGAAATTTTCAGGTGCGGCTCTGCCAGCGTCAATGGTTTTCCTGAATCGAAATCGAGAGGGGCAAGCCCGTCTGGACCCGGCCTTGATTTTTACCGGTTTGTTCAGGGAGCCCAGGGCACCATGGGCATTGTTACCTGGATGAGCTTGAAGGTTGAGTCGATTCCGAGGATAGATAAGATTTACTTTGCACCTGTAGACGATCTGCCGTATGCTTTAGACTTCCTCTACAGGATTTTGCCCCGGAGAATAGGCCAGGAATGCCTTCTTCTGAATCACATAGACCTTGCTGCGATCGTTGCAGAGAAGATGCCTGGAGATTTCGAGAAGCTCCGATCGGAGCTCCCGCCATGGACGCTCGTTTTGGTGATCAGCGGGCTTCTGAGAAGACCTGAAGAGAAGGTAGCCTATGAGGAAAATTTTCTCAAAGAAATATTGAAGAACGAGTTTCCCAATATGGCCCTTACAGACAACCTTCCTGGTTTCCCAGGGTTGGGGAGAAAGCTGTTACCCATGCTGAGGGCGCCATGGCCCACGGGGGTTCCCTACTGGAAAAACCGCGTGAAAGGGGGGTGCCAGAACCTCTTCTTCATTACCAAACCGGAGCAGGTGCCGATGTTTATCGATATCATGGCGTTTGTGGCTGCTCAATACGGTTATCCTGTCAATGATATCGGGAGCTATATCCAGCCCATCGAACATAACCGTGCCTGTCAGGTTGAGTTCAGCTTTTTCTATGACCCGGCGAAAGCGGCTGAAAAAGCCCTGGTGGCTGATTTATATCGTGAGGCGGCCATCAACATGATGAGTGAAGGGGCTTTCTTTACAAGGCCATACGGAAAACTGGCCTCGATGGTATATGATCGCGCGGCAAGCTATACCATGACATTGAAGCGGGTCAAGGGTGTGTTTGATCCCAAGAATATCATGAACCCCGGAAATTTGTGCTTCTAAGGAGGACAAGATGCCAAAAGATCGTTATGATACGCCAAAAAAGAAAATTAGTTTGGATGTGACCAATTTAGATAATTTTGTGTACGACATGAGCCGGTGCATCAAGTGTAAGGGTTGCTACTGGGTCGAACATACCTATATGCCGGGGGTGAAATTCTCCACCCGGTGCCCCAGCAATACCTGGAATGACTTTGACTCTTACGGCGCCTTTGGGAAGATGAGGATCGGGACCGCCATTGCAGAAGGAAAGCTAAAGTGGACCGATAAACTCCTGGAGATTATCTACGCTGATCCACTGTGCGGGGCCTGCGATGTAGGCTGCAAGCGTAACCTCGACCTGGAAATAGGATTGACACTTGAGGCGTTAAGGATCAAGGCGGTCAAAGATGGGGCAGGTCCTATGCCTGCCCATAAGAAGATTGCAAAAAACATTGCCGGGAAACATAACCAGTTTGGATCACCCCATGAAAACAGGAAAAAGTGGTTAACCAAAGACATTCAGGTTGCGGAGAAGGCAGACTTGCTCTACTTCGTCGGATGTTCATCCTCTTATGTCAACCCTGACATCGCACGCGCTACGGCAAAGGTGTTGAACGCCTCAGGCAACAAGTTTATGCTTATGCCGGACGAATGGTGCTGTGGCAATACGCTCTATTCCGTTGGTATGATCAATGAAGCCAGGGAGCTTGCCAAACGCAATGTTGAAGCGGTGCGAGCCGCAGGGGCAAAGACATTGGTAACGAGCTGCGCCGAAGGTTACCGGATGTGGAAAGTGGATTATCCGAAGATGCTTAACATCGCCACATCCGATCTCGGTTTCAAGGTAGTACACCTGATCGAATTAGCCGATGAAGCCATTCAACATGGCAGTCTCAAATTAAAGAAACCTGTTGACATTCGTTTCACCTACCACGATTCATGCGGCGTGAGCAGGCTTTCTGACCCCTGGACGCCCTATAGCGGTGAGCGGGGTTGGATGGGTACCGTGGACCCGCCCTTCAAGAGGCGGCGCGGCACATTCGGGTTGTACACGGTGACAAGAAACATATTGAATGCCATCCCTGGCGCCAAGTTTGTTGAAATGCCAAGGACCAGGGAAAATGCCTTTTGCTGTGGAGCGGGGAGGGGCACCCAGGAGGCCTTTCCGGAACTCGCTTCATTTTCCGCAAAGCATCGGCTGGAAGAAGTCAAAGAGGTGAGCGCCGAAGTTCTCGTTTCCGCATGCCCCTGGTGTAAAAGCAATTTTTCCCAGGCGGTCAAGGAGAACGGGGACAACGTGAAGGTAATGGATATATCAGAGATCATTCTTGCTTCAGTTGGAATATAAAGGAGGGTGACCATGAGTATACATCAAGAGGCATATAGCGCATTAGAATCGACTGTGGGTTCACAGTATATCTCCGATGATCCGGCCATCTGTGAAGGCTACCGGTCAGGTCCCGGCGGATACGAGAGCGGCCTTGGATACGAGCGGGTGATGACCAAAATCCCCGGCGCCGTCATCCTGCCAAGGACAACGGAAGAGGTCCAGAAGATTGTGAGGATCTGTAACCGTTACAAGGTGCCGTATGTGCCGTACAGCACGGGCTTCTACGGACCCCGTTCGCACTGCCATGTGGAAAATGAGTTGCTGATTGACCTGAAGCGGATGAAAGACTTTGAGATAGATGAAAAACACTTTTATATCGTGGTCGGCCCCGGGGTTGTCTACTCGCCAATTCAAGAAGAGGCCATGAAGAGAGGGGCTTATGTCGTTATCGGTGGAGGCGGGGCGCAGGCATCTGCCATTGCCAATCTGATCGGTGACGGCTGGTCCCCATTAAGTCACCGGATCGGGTTGCCCCACAGGCGTATCCTTGGCACGGAGCTTGTTCTACCCGATGGCGAGGTGGTGAGAATGGGGTCTCTGGCAAACGGCAGCGACCCTTTCTGGGGTGACGGACCAGGTCCTGACTTAAGAGGTCTTCTGAGAGGCTTCACGGGCTTGCGGGGCTGTCTCGGTATCGTTACGAAAATGGCTATCAAAACACTTCCTTTCCAACCGGAACGACTTGAACCCACAGGCATTTCACCGAACACCGGACTGACACTGCCGGAGAAGCGGGTCAAATGGATTAACTTCCAGGTGCCCAACAAGGCCGCCCAGATCAAAGCGATGTTTGAGATCGGAAAAGCAGAGATCGGAGGGGCGGTCACCAAGGTTCCCCTCTTCTGGCGCGCCATTGCCAGGGCAGAATCGAAGGAGGAATTCTGGCAGTTATGGGGAAAGGAGAATGAGGATACGATCAGAAACTTTCACATCGTCCGTGTCCTGCTCATCGGCTACACCTCTGAGGAGCAGATGCAGTATGACGAAAATGTGTTGAATGATATTATGAAGGAGCTCGGCGGCATACCCCGGGCGACGAAACCTTTGGATGAGTCCTGGATCAAGAATGCCGATTCTGCCGGCATGTGGCTCATGTGCGGCTCCTACGTCTCGGTTGACTACATCATCGAATCCCTATCCCAGGCGACCGTCCATGGGGAGAGTTATGCGGAGCTGAAGAAAAAATATACGCCCCCCCTGATGCCGGATTATGGCGACC
>CAZEKS010000114.1:0-7044 GCA_964512795.1 uncultured Syntrophaceae bacterium | reverse complement strand
GGAAATAACGAGTTCGAAGAAATTGCATCCCTTAAGAAAGACCAATGGAGGAGATGGGTTCAGGGGAAAATCGACCAACGAGAGTTTAGAAACTTAGTCCTGAAGCTCGAGAAAACCGGCCCGAGAGAAATTGATCTTTCTGAGATGGAAAAGGTTCTGAAGCCACAGTGATTGGCATCATCGATTCGTCATCTGCCCTGCTCTTTAAGCCTGCCTCCTAACAAGGGTTCCCACTTGCTCTGTTAAAATATCCCTCTGCTTTTTTGACGGCAGGCCAGAGGCCGAGATTCATCGGCCCGAAGATGATCAGGCTTCTTCTGATATGAAAGGGATTGAAAACTCTTTTTAACATGGAGGGCAGGGAATAGAAAGACCGATTCACCTTCCAGAATCCTTCCTGGAGTTCTTCAATCGTCATCCGTTTCGGTTGAAAGACCACGGTCGCCATATCGTACTTCGCCCAATCCTCTGTCAAAATCCTTCCCTCCTGTTTTAACCTCTGGTAGATTCGGGTTCCTGGAAAAGGAGTGAGAAGGGGAAGGAAAGCCCCTTCAATCTGGTTTCGTTCGGCAAATCCCAAAAACTCATCAAACACGGAGGAGTCATCGTAGTCATATCCAAAGACAAAGGAGGCATAGACCCCAATGCCGGCGTCGTGGAGTCTCTGAATCCCTCTCTCATAGGCTTCAATGCGGTTAATCCGCTTTCCCATGAGATTCAGGTTTTCCTCACGAAGGCTCTCAAATCCGATGAAAAGCCCATGGCATCCTGCTTTGGCCATTAGGGAAACCATTTCTTCATTCTCAGCGATATGGATAGGCCCTTGGCTCACCCAGCGCAATCGATAATGAGAAAGCATGGTGAGAAGCTCTTTGGCATGGGAAAGGCTTCCAACAAGATTATCATCCACAAAGAAGATATAGGCCTTTGACCGTTCCAGGGATTGAATCTCTTTTTCAACTTCGGAGACCGATCTCATCCGATAAGACTTCCCATGAAGGGCGGTCACGGAGCAAAACTCACAGTCATAAGGGCAACCCCTGGTGGTTTGAATCAGATTGTGAAAGAGGTACCCCTTCGGAGGGAAAAGATCCCTTCTCGGGATGGGAAGATGGCTAAGATCTGTTCTCTCCTGTTGACGATAAAAAGGCTTCATCGTTCCTTTTTCAGCATCTTCCAATATCTCCATCCAAATCTCATCGGCTTCGCCAATCGCCACACTATCGGAATGAGCTTTGGCCTCTTCAGGAAGCCAGGAAGCATGGATGCCTCCGATCACTACCTTTTTCCCTCTCCTGCGAAATTCGTCTGCAATCTCATATCCCCTCGGCGCCAAAGGAGTGATGGCGGTGATGGCGACTAGATCCACCTCCTGATTGAAGTCGATCTCAGCCAGGCTTTCATCAATAATGCGGATTTGATGATGCGAAGGGGTGAGCCCTGCGAGAAGTGAAGTTGAAAGCAAGGGGAATTTGAATGCAATCACATCCCAAAAGCTGTTCTTCGGCCACCTGGGAATGACAAAAGAAATCTTCATTCCAACTTCTTTCCTTTTAAGAATTGGGCTAACGGTCTAATCTCCACGCCCTCCGGAGCAACCCACTGAAAGGCATCCTCCGACAGGGTTGGATTGATGGAGATCTCCTTCAATTTCACATCCACGCGAGTCGCTTTCTCGGGCATCTCAATCCGAATCCGGTCCGGAACCTCGCTGCCTTCAGGCTTTTCCGTTGAAATCTTAACATTTGCCTTCGCGATGAGATCTCCAAATTCTGAAATTTCCCCGGTATAGGCCCGATTCTGCAAGGGGCTGAAAAGCAAGAATTCCCCGCCCCGGTAAAGAACATCAAACACACCCATTCCAAACGGGTGATAGCCCAGGATGCGCATCTTATCCGGTTTCTCGTAAAGGACGACTCCATTGAGAAGGAATTTCAACTCCTCACCTCTTCTCACGGTGTCAATCCGAATCGAGGCCTTTGCCTGGAGAGATTCTGCAGATGAAAAGGCGTCAAGAAGCTTAGCCACGGGATCCCTAACAGGAGGCATTTCTATGGAAGGAATCTTCACAATTTTCTTGGGACACCCTGTTAGAAAGAGTATCAATAGAAAGAGACTCAGAATCAAAAACCAGGATCTCCGGACCATTTTGCTATTCTCCTTTCTCAAGCCTGTTCAAAACCGCTTCTGCAGTTAATTCTCCGGAGGCCACCACTCCAGCAATCCCTCCTCCAGGAGATGTCCAATGTCCGGTGAGATAAAGATTTGGGATGGGAGTGGTGCGAGAAAGACGATAGATCCCGGATTGCCTCGGTATCTGAGCCCATCCATAGGCGGCGCCCCACCGATTGCCCGTCCACCTCTCGATGGTTTTAGGCGTGTTTTCCACCTTGACCAAAATCCTTTTTTTTAAGTTAGGGATGAGAGCGGAGGCTTGGGCGATCAGACGCTGGGAAAGCTCATCTTTTATCTTCTGATCCCAACTCGGGCTGAGGTGATAGGAGGTTTTGTAACTGAGACAGAGCGTGCTTTGCCCTTTTGGCGCATGGGATGGATTGACTTTTGATGGAGCAAGAAGATAAAAAGGGGCATTCTCCGGAATCAGATTCTCATAGAGAGCATAATATTCCTTCTGGAGTTGACCATTAAAAAAAACCTCATGGTTGGAAATGGAGAGCTCATCCAATTCCCCTTCAATGCCTAAATAAAGGATATAATAAGAAAGGGAAGGCTTCATCCCTTTCAATTTTGATCGGAAGCCACTTGGAAGGTGGTCCTCTTTAATCAGGTCTGAAAATGTACTGTGGGCATCGATATTCGAAATGACAACCCTTCCTTTCACTTCTTGGCCGTCTTTTATCCGTACACCGATTGCCTTCTTGTCCTCGATGAGAACTTGATCAACCTCATGGTCGACCAAGATTTGGCCTCCCATCTTCTCAAGGGTCTCTCCTATCCTGAGGGGAAGTTGTTCCACCCTCCCTTCGATACAGGAAACCCCATGGTTGAAGTAAGACATTTCGATTCCGGTCATACCCACGACAGAGATCTCATCAGGAGGGAGCAGCGCATAAGAGCTTCGTATCGAGAGGAGGGCTTTCAAAAAGGGATGGGAAATCCATTCATCGAGGAGTTCTCCATAGGTTTTATCCTTGTATCGGGAGAGAAAAGGATATTGGGATGAAAAGGAAGAAGGCTCAAACCAATTGAGAGAGGATGGAACATTGGAAAATTCTTCAAAGATTTTCCCCAGGACACCATAGACTCCTTCTATTCCTTTTCTTTCATTTGGAAAAAGAGAGGCGAGGGTTTCAATATGGGTTCCGAGATGGGAGGATTGGCTCACCTTCCTATCCGGGAAGTGATATTCTCTTGCAGGCTCGAGAGGGATGAAATGGATTTGATGCAACAGATTTAATGCTTTCAAAATTTTCCATACTCTCCCGCCTTCTTGACATTCACCCAATGATTGTACGGAGAGGTCGAAGGAAAATCCATCCTTCTCAAAGGAGGTACAACAGCCGCCTACCTTCTGATTCTTCTCGATCATCAGGACCTTCAATCCTTTCTTAGCGAGAAGACAGCCGCAGGTAAGGCCTGCCATTCCTGCTCCGATGATGATGACATCCGTATCAGACATGATTTGGAAGTATAACACAGCCCTTCACCTTTCGTCGAATTCCCCGCTTTTTACAAGTCATTACTGAGGAGTCAATCATTGGGCAGACATGCTGTTCTGGAAATCTCCCCTCTTTTTCAAGGATGGGAATTCCTCCCTTTTGTAAAGGGAGGGGGAGGAGGGATTTAGTCCTCAGTGTTTAGAGAGTTATGGACTGACTAATAGGTAGCCGAAAAAGGATGATCGTTTTACAATAAATCTTGCGAGGTCTGATATGAGTGAGAACAGAAAATTTATCTCAGGAATCATCCCTCCTGATGTACGATCTGAACCTGCCTGGTGGTTTACCTTCCAGGAGAATAAACTCCTCGTCTGCCAGGAGTCTTCTTCAATTAATCTTCCGCATCTCATTGACTTCGGAGAGTTAGGACTATCACCTTTATGCGAGCACTACCTGGGCCGCCTCGATCATCGGCCCTGCTATGCTATCGAGGTGGCAGAAGGAGCTATTCCGCCTGTAGGGATGGCTTTTGAGGGATTGCGCCAGGTTTATGGTCGTTTGGATGAAGACCTGTTCTGGATCGCAGCCCGAGCAGTTCAAATCATCGATTGGGATAGAACCCATCGGTTTTGCGGCCGATGTGGAGTTCCGTTGAAAATAAAAACCACAGAACGGGCAAAAGAATGTCCTCAATGCGGTCTGCTCCATTTTCCTCGCCTGGCTCCGGCGATCATTGTTCTTGTGGAGAGAGGGAATGAATTGCTTCTGGCCCGATCCCGTCACTTTATGCCAGGGATGTACAGCGTTCTCGCTGGATTCGTTGAACCCGGTGAGTCCTTGGAGGAAGCAGTAGTGCGAGAGGTGAAGGAGGAGGTGGGAATAGAGATCAAGGACATAAAATATTTCGGAAGTCAGCCCTGGCCTTTTCCCCATTCTCTCATGATTGGATTTACAGCGACTTATGCCGGTGGTGGGATATTCCTTGATGATGAGGAGATCGAAAATGCGGATTGGTTCACAGTTGACAGCTTACCCCGCATCCCTGGAAAGATCAGCATCGCACGCAAATTAATAGACTGGTTCATAGAGAAACAGGGGGAAGTTTCCGGATGACACCCGTATAGGAATTTCTGTTAATCATTTTCCTTAATTGAAGCTCCCCGCCCATCCCGTCAGGACGGGACAGGCACGTCGGGGCTTCCCGGCAAGGCATTATCATTCATATCGTTCCCCTTTACCCCGCCTATCCCGCTTTGACGGGACGGGGCACGTTCCGGTCAAATCGTCCCTAAAAGATGGGAATTGGTTAGAAAATAGCTTTATTAAATCCCTCCCAGCCTCCCTTTGCCAAAGGGAGGAATGATATCCCCCTTAGAAAAAGGGGGATTGAGGGGGATTTTCATTGTTTGAGGGTGACGAACCCGTCATGAAAGATTGCCCAAAATTGGTTTTGAATCGATTTTTCCTAATTACCCAGTTCAGTCTTTTGAGTCTGTTTCCTCTGCGATGATACCGTAGACATTATAGGAAGGGGGGGTCCCTCTTTTTTCGGCTGAGATGGTCATCTCTCTGTAGTGCGGATGAGACTTGCGACTATGAGCAATGAGCGCCTTTGCCACATCCCATCCTATCTTATTCTGTTTCGCCATTTCAGTAATCTCCTCCAGGGCTGTTCGGTTATCATATGCTGAAGATCGATAAGGCCTGGGCATAATAAGGGCGTCGTAAATGTCGCTAACAGCGATGATTTCCACTAACGGATCCTTAAGCGGGATGCCTCGTGGATATCCCGAACCATCTTTTCTTTCATGATGATCAAAGGCTACCTTGCAGGCGAGGTGTTGGGTGTTTTTGCAGTAATAGCTGAGTAGCACATAGCCTGCGGCGGCGTGGTGTTCTAAGAAACTCCGCTCAGTTTTGGTGAGAGGCGTCTCCTTTTTCAGGACGTGCAGGGGCACGCAGACTTTGCCAATGTCGTGGGTGGGACCGGTTGCGGACAGCCGGATACACTCCTGGTAGTCGGGTATCAGATCCTTCGCCAAAAGGGTAGACAAGGCAAACACCATGAGGACATGGGTATAGGTGTACAAGTCATGTTGTTTAAAATAGTCCAGCGATTGCAGAATGGGAATGGAAAAACGGACTGTTTCTATAAGGTTCAAGAGATCATGGATTTGCTTTTTGTCTGAGAAAATTTGCGCATAAGGAGGGCTGCTGAGAAAATTTAAACAGTCCTCTTTAACGGAACCGTACAAAAGGAGGGGATATGTCTGATAGGAATCAGCCCTGTGTGAATCGATAACGGCATTTAACGTTTTCTCCGTCAGAAGGGTCCCTGAAGGGAACAATAATTGACTGTCAAGTGTACATATCGGATGCTGAAGTGTTAATTTTGGCATAAAGGAAGGCCTTCGACTGCTAACTTATCATTGTGAATAAACGGGTGTCAATACATTTTAAGAACATACATAGCAGGTGGGATGGGTTAGGCTGGACATTCTTCTATGAGGGCAACTTTTTGAATTTATCCCTGCTTCATTTGAAGCTCCCCGCCCATCCCGTCAGGACGGGACAGGCACGGCGGGGCTTCCCGGCAAGGCATTATCGTTCATATTGTGCCCCTTTACCCCGCCTATCCCGCTTTGGCGGGACGGGGCACGTTCCGGTCAAGATGAAGGATAACGTTTAAACCACAGGGAGATATTTGATCCACCATTCGAGCAACCGTTAAGTAAAGCAGACCTTATCTCTTTTTTCTTTAATTGACCAAGGACCACATTCAAATCGCATTGTGGATCGATGCTCTGTGTTCCAGCCGTTGGGGGAATTATCCCATGATAAAGAGCCAATGCCAATCCACAAGCTCTGATCCCTCCTGAGCCGTCGAACTCCCCAAGCATCGATTTGAGGCTGCTGACCGAAATTTCTTTCGTTCTTTCTCCAAAGATCTTTTTGATCGCAAGGGTCTCGGCCCGATCCAGATCAGGAGTGGAATTAGCGGCGGCTGAAATATAATCAACGGTGTGAAGTTCTTGGGCTGCCAGAGACATTGACCTGGCAATCGAATCTCCCTTGAGATCATACCGGAGAAGTCCATCTGTGCTTCCTGAAAGCCCCACACCAGCCATCTCAGCGTAGATGTTTGCTTCCCTTTTCTTCGCATGCTCCAGTGTCTCCAAGACGACGATTCCGCTTCCTTCTCCCAGGACAATTCCATTCCGATCCTGATCAAAGGGCTTCATCCCTTCCACGCCTTTCCCTTTTCCCGGGGATAGAGCCCCAAGCATCGAATAGACATGGTAGAGAGGCTCACTCAACTCATCGCCTCCTCCTGCGAAGACGACATCTGCCCTCCCCTCTTTCAATAGGTGATAAGCAAAAGTCATGGCCATCTCTGTGGAGGATTCTTTATGAGAGAAAGTGA